>JANXWM010000007.1 GCA_025351145.1 Chitinophagaceae bacterium | reverse complement strand
TTACCCGGCAAGCCGGATATAGTGCTGCCAAAGTATAGAACCGTCATATTTGTTCATGGTTGTTTTTGGCATGGGCATGAAGGGTGTAAATATTTTGTTGTACCAAAAACCAAAACAGAATGGTGGTTAAATAAAATTGCCAGAAACAAACAACTGGACAAAGAACATATTACAAAATTGAGGTCTGATAAGTGGAATGTAATTACCCTCTTTGAGTGTAAGTTAAAGAAAGGCAATATTGATTCCACTTTGGATGCTCTTACTAAAAAACTTAATAAAATACTATCAAAATGATTACTAAAATAGAAACAACTGAAGATGTAAAAGCATTTGCAAAACAGTTAATTGCAGAGGGTGTTAGCTTTCATCCGGATGATGATTTTAATGATTATGTGAATTTTAAAGAGGACAAACCAACTTATACAAAAGAGGAAGCGGATTTAAGAAATGATTTAATGAGCAAGTGTTTTGAGGTTTGTGAAAAAGAGGGTGTTGATATTTATGATGTGATGCTGGAAGTGTCATTAATTGAAACCGGAATGGATAAATTTATTCCTTTACCATCACAACCTTATCCTGAGAATAACTAAGATGAATTATATAGACCTTTTTTCTGGCGCAGGTGGACTTTCCGAAGGATTTATTCGGGAAGGCTTTCACCCTATAGCCCATGTTGAAATGAATAAGGAAGCCGCTGATACTTTAAAAACACGGCTGGCATTTCATTACCTGAATGATAATAATAGAATTGATGAGTACTATTCTTATTTGAAGAATGAGATTAAAAGGGATGAATTGTGGGATAGTATTCCACAGGAAATCATTTTATCTGTAATCAATAATGAAATTACTAAAAAGACGATTGGAGGTATTTTCGATACTATAGACGACCAACTTGGGTCCAAAAAAGTTGATGTAATAATTGGCGGGCCGCCTTGTCAGGCATACTCGTTGGTTGGCCGCAGCCGTGACCCTAACAGAATGAGTGGCGACAAAAGAAATTATTTGTTCCGGCATTATGCTGAATTTCTTGTAAGATATAAACCAAAATATTTTGTTTTTGAAAATGTATTAGGGCTTCTTACTGCCGGTAATCAAAAGTATCTTAATGAGATGCTTTTATTATTTGCAGAGATTGGCTATTCAGCCGATTACAAAATATTAAATGCAGAGGAATATGGTGTATTACAAAGAAGAAGACGTGTAGTTATCATTGGCCGAAAAGGGAAAGCGAAGTTTGAATTTCCAGAACTTGCAACCCTTGAAAACAGTTGGCAAATAAAGAAAGATTTATTTGCAGACTTGCCCAATTTAATTCCTGGACAGGAAATGAATATTGCACGATACACCAAAAAAATAAATGAATATCAGCGAGCAACTGAAACCAGAAATGGAATTGATTTTACAACACAACATATAACCCGTAATCACAACGAAAGGGATTTAGAAATTTATTCAATTGCCATTGATAAATGGGTGAATAAAAAAGAAAGGTTAAAGTATAATGATTTGCCGGAAAGATTGCAAACCCATAATAATACAAAAGCATTTCTTGACAGGTACAAAGTTGTTGACCCTCTTGGACATTCGCATACTGTTGTAGCCCACATCTCTAAAGATGGGCATTACTATATATACCCTGATTTAAAACAGATACGTTCAATATCTGTTCGTGAAGCAGCAAGGATACAATCCTTTCCAGATGATTATTTCTTTGAAGGTGGCAGAACAGCAGCATTTAAACAAATTGGTAATGCTGTACCTCCATTAATGGCAGTAGCCATTGCAAAAAAAATCAAAGCACTTATATGAAATTCATTTCAGATAAAAATTTCTTCCAACCCCGTGCAAGATTGCTTCTTCAACTTGGTGACAAGTTAATTAAGAACGAAAATATCGCTTTACTTGAGCTGATTAAAAATTCATATGATGCTGATGCTAAAAGTGTAAAAGTAAGGATGGAAAAAACGACTGTGAAACACAAGGGCCGTATTGATATAATAGATGATGGTTGTGGGATGGATATGAAGATAATTGAGGATGCTTGGTTGCAACCTGGAAGTGATTTCAAGGAACAACTTTTCATCAAGCAAGTGAGAACAAAAAAATATAAGCGTCTACCAATTGGTGAAAAAGGAATTGGCAGGTTCGGAGTTCACAAACTTGGAAATAAAATTGAAATGATAACCCGGATGGAGGGGAGCAATGAAATAGTTGTAAAAATTGATTGGAATGAATTTGCTAAAAATAAATTCCTAAAGGATGCAAAGTTTGAAGTATTTGAAAGGACACCAGAATACTTTCTAAGAAATAGAACTGGTACAAGAATAATAATAACAGATTTAAGAAATGATTGGGATAGAAGAATGGTTAGAGAGCTTTATAAATCTGTTTTTACTCTTAACTCCCCCTTCAACAAATCAGGAAAATTTAAAGTTGAAATTGAATTGGATGACCCCTCATTAATTGAGGGTCTACCTAAATGGGATGATATACAAAAACTTTCGCTATTTCATTTTAAATGCACTCTTGAAGGAAGTA
>JANXWM010000771.1 GCA_025351145.1 Chitinophagaceae bacterium | reverse complement strand
AGTAATGATGTATCATATCTGTTGAAATAGCTTCTGTACTTTTTAAATTATTAACACTTTCACTAATTAATGTTATTCCTCTCGAAATAAAATGTAAGTATGCATTAATAGCAATTTTAAGAATTCCCTTAATAAACGAATCATCACCAACATTTATATTTATTGTTACTTTATCGTCCATAAAATATTTTTGCTTTTGCGCTTTTTTCTCGAAATCTTTATCATTAATATTGGGGTACTTATTTTTTAATTGTTTTATTATTTTTTTTAATTCTTTTTCATCCCGTGCTGTAATGCTAAAAGTGTTCTTCTCTTTATCAATTTCAATTTTAGGCTTTGCTAAAACAGGTTTCCTTCCCTCAATCAAATTATATTTTTCTCCACTAGTGCTGTTAAGATTTTTAAGAATTACAGAATTTCCTTTCTCTCTCTTAATATTTAAAAAGCTAACAAGAGGTTGTAATTGATTGCAAAGCGCTGAATCAACAGTTCTGCCTAACAGACTGTTACAAGCTTTGCAAAGAAGCTTTTTAGATTTTACACGACCACCAATTGCATTAGGAACAATGTGCTCTATGCTTTTATTTTCCTCGGTAATTTGATCTAAGCAGTAATAACAGTTCATACATTTATTGATAAATAGTGAAAATTAAAGATTTACCCTTCGTTGATATTATTTAAAAAAAAATGTCTTAGAAAGTCATATAGTTAGCGTGTTGCATTAACGTTCATTATGCTGCTATAAAAATATATAGTACAAGAGTGCGACGCAACGATGTCGCCATGCAATACAAATGTTCGGTACCAAAAATTTCTTCTCTACTCTTCATCACTCAATTCTCCGTTTGTTAGTTCGGGTAATATTTGTTGTACTTCTGCATTACTTATTGTTTCTACACCTTTCAATCTTTTTTGTATGGCTCTTGTTCTGGCGCCTACTACATCTTCGAGTTGGTTTAAACCGGGTTGTATATTTTTCTGTGCTTTATCGAGCAGTCCGCTGAAATTGCTGAACGCTGTTTTTACTGCGCTCAATAACTGCCATACTTCGCTGCTGCGTTTTTCTATGGCGAGTGTGCGGAAACCCATTTGTAAACTGCTAAGGAATGCGGTGAGTGCGGTGGGCCCGTTAATGATAACATTGTATTCCTGTTTAATGCGGGATATAGAAACACGGCAAGATTGAGTAAAAGTCATAAGGTTGAAACTTAGCTTTATGGAGCGTTAAGATAATTAATGATTTTGAAAGAAAGTAATAATTGCGCTATTACTTACGTGGCTTGGGCTGGCATTACTTTAACAGGCAGGGCCGCATACCGGGGGTTTCTCTGGTGGTAAAGAATAGTTTCGCTTTCTTGGAACCGTTATTTCGATGAGGAGGTACGTTAAAGAGAAATCTCATTGTTGATGGATGAGATTTCTCTCTGCTCCCGGCATGCGCCGGGATCCGTTCGAAATGACGGAGGAGTACCTTTCCTCATGTTTGCTTCGTGTTTTGTTCGTGTCTTGTTCGGTTGCTCTTCGGTGCCGCTTCGGTTGCAAGCGAACAAAACATAGACAAGGAGCGAACAACAACCGAAGCGGCACCGAACAAATGTCTTTTTGGATAAGGCAATTGTCCAGTCTGGTTACTCCCTGTACAATTCCCTTCGCCGTCTCATCCTTCTGCCCGTCATTTCGACCGCCAGGGAGAAATCTCATAATTGATTTAACGGATTTCCCTCCCGATATACACTTCCTCTCTGTCAATCTTATAGGGTTGTTCCATCGTGCGTTATGATACCCGTCCCTGCATAAGGCGTCCGCCGCGGCGGATTAGGTTCCGGCAAAGCCGGAATTGCGGCGATGGCGCAAGCCATATCGCAGCAAAGAAGCGGATGCAGCGCCGTTGCAGGAACAATGCCATGCGGCAATGAGCAATGCAAATTTTCTTTTAAACAATTTCAATAAAATTAGTTTGACTGTTATACACTATAACCGGGTTGAAATGACGTTTACCCATCAACGTTTTTAGAGAAGGAGGTACAACAAGGAGAAATCTGTTTACTGATGCATGAGATTTCTCCCTGGCGGTCGAAATTACGCACGATATTATTTGTCTCTATTCTAATAACAATCTTCGATTTCCCGCTTCGGTAAAAGCTCCATAAATTCCGAACGTAAAAGAGTGCGACGCAACAAAAGATGGTCAAAGAACCGCTGTTGGGTTCAAAAAAATCCTTATTGCAAAATTTAAGGTAAATTACTTTTTGTCTCTTTGCCTATTGCCTCAAAAAAATAAACACAGAAATTTTTTTTCAGGATAATGTTATACATTCATAGCTTCTTATTAACACTTATAACTTTCTTGCTTTATGCCAGGACTCCAGGTAAAAAAACAACCAAAAAAGTATGATGCAGTTATTGTAGGCTCGGGTGCCGGTGGCGGTATGGCAGCTTACGTTTTATCGAATGCCGGGTTAAAAGTTTGCCTGATTGAAGCAGGCCCCATGTTCGATCCGGCAAAGGATTCTAACCAGTTAAAAAATGCATGGGATTCTCCGCGCAGGGGCGCCAGCACTAAGTTTCGTCCGTTTGGCGATTTTGATGGCTGCTACTGGGGCTGGGAAATTGATGGTGAGCCGTATACCCACGAAGGCGATACCAAATGGGAGTGGTGGCGTGCCCGCATGCTCGGTGGAAGAACAAACCACTGGGGCAGGATTTCACTGCGCTTTGGCCCTAAAGATTTTAAACGCCGCAGTATAGATGGCCTTGGCGACGACTGGCCAATTGGCTACGAAGACATAAAACCATATTACGATAAGATAGACAGGATGCTGGGTGTATTTGGTACCAATGAAGGTTTACCAAACGACCCCGATGGTATATTTCAAAAGCCGCCAAAGCCACGCCTGCATGAAATGTTTATAAAGAAGGCGGCAAACAATATTGGTATACCGGTTATTCCTTCGCGCTTATCTATACTTACAGAAAAAATAAACGATCAGTGTGGTCAGTGTTTTTACTGTGCGCAGTGTGGCCGAAGCTGTAAAGTGTATGGCGATTTTTCTGCATCTTCCTGCCTTTGCATACCTGCGATGAAAACAGGAAATGTTGATCTTGTTACCAATGCTATGGCACGCGAAGTACTTACCAATAAAGAAGGTTTGGCAACAGGTGTATCGTACATAAGTAAAGATGACATGCAGGAATACCAGGTAGAAGGCCGCACGGTAATACTTGCTGCCAGCGCCTGCGAAAGTGCACGTTTAATGCTTAATTCAAAATCTCAGCGCCATCCGAATGGATTAGCCAATTCAAGCGATGTGGTAGGCAGGTATCTTCACGATTCTACCGGCGCAGATATGGGTGGTATTATCCCCGAATTATTCGACCGCAAACGCTACAACGAAGATGGTGTAGGCGGTATGCACGTGTACACACCATGGTGGCTCGATAATAAAAAACTGGATTTCCCACGCGGTTATCATATTGAATACGGTGGCGGTTTTGGCCAGCCCTTGTATGGGTTTAACTGGGGTATCGAAAACCTAAACGGTACTTATAAAATTAAAGGTAAGCAAAAAGAAGCCGGCGGTTATGGTGCTTCTTTAAAAGAGGATTACCGCTATTTCTTTGGTGCGCATGTGGGTATGGCAGGTCGCGGCGAAGGTATTGCCCGTGCCGACAGCCGCTGCACAATTGATCCAAGTGTAATTGATAAATTCGGTATCCCTGTTTTAAGATTTGATACAAAGTGGAGCGACTATGAAATTCTGCAGGCAAAGCACATGAAAGAAACTTTTGCAGAAATCCTGCATTCAATGGGCGCAGTAATTACATGGGGCGGAGACGATAC
>JANXWM010000755.1 GCA_025351145.1 Chitinophagaceae bacterium | reverse complement strand
GTGGATATGAAATCTTTATTGAATTTTAAATTCGGAATTATTAAAGCAAGCTAGTATACTTTTTATTTAACTGCCTCTTTTTCTACTTATTTTTTTAGCCAATCCTTCCCTTGTATCTACTAAAGTAGAACGGGCAATTTTATTTACCTACTTCTATGCGATTGACAATGTTTTAAGGGCTTAATAGCTTTGTAAAATATTTACAAGCTAATAAAACAACCATGAAAACATTATTACTCAACCTCGCAGCATTGCTGATTTTAATTTTATCCTTAAATGGATGCAGTAAAAATAAAATTATAAAACCCTTGGTTTACAAGGCGCAGCCAGATGAAAATTCCGCAGTTACTGATTCAGCCTTCGATGGCAAAATAATAAACGATATAGCTTTTGCAAAGGCACGCGACTGGAATGGCAATAGTGTAACCCTTGCTATGGATATATACATACCTTCTTCGGTTAAAGACACGGGCAAACTTCCACTCGTTGTATCTATTCATGGTGGGGCATTTGAGTTTGGCGACAAAAGCGAAATCGTATCCGCCTGTCAGCTATTGGCTTCTAAAGGCTATATCGTTGCAGCAATCAATTACCGCCTGGGTTGGGACTGGATCGATAAAAATGATCCCAATCATTGTTTGGCAGATACTGCCACCCTCGATGAAGCCTGGTACCGGGCACAGCAGGATACACGTGCTGCATTTCGTTTTCTCGCTGCAAATGCCTCAAAATATTCTATTGCCACAAAGTGGATGTTTGTTGAAGGCTCAAGTGCGGGAGCCGAAGCTGCATTAGGTATTGCATATTTTACCCAGGATACAGCAGATCTTTACTTGCCCGGAATAGCTGATACCCTGGGCCTGTTAGACAACTCAGGCAATCAATTAAAAAATACTTACAAAATAAAAGGTGTTGCGTCTATGTGGGGTGCAATGAGGAGCCCTGATTTTATAACCGCAGAAAATGCCGTACCAACAATTTTTTTCCACGGCATGTTAGGCAAAGGGGTACCCTATAATAAAGGGCATTACTGGGATTGCGATAATTTTGCCATAGCCTACGGATCAAAGCCGTTATACTACCGGCTCAGGTCTTTGGGCGTACCCGCCGTTGCCCACATTGATTCACTCGGCAAACACGAAGTTTATACAATCAAATTCCGGGAAGAAAACATTGCATGTTTTTTCAATAGCATTATAATCAAAGACCCAGAGATTGGTTATTACACTACCGAAATTTCCAACTGCAGGTAACCTGCTTATTTTAGTCAAATAAAATGCGAAGCAATTTTATAAAGCCGGGCTTAATAAAACAATTATTAGCCCGGCTTTTCTTTTTCATAGCATCGCCTCTTGCGTCGCACGCTTGTACGTTCTTAACTTTATTCGGCAATGTGCAGCAACCTGCGCTAAATGTTGCCGGCGTAAATGTGCACATGCTGAAACATGTTATGCAGTACAAGAGTGCGACGCAAGTAAAGCTCCTTTGAAATACTTTAGCCCGGCCCAAAAAAATTCAATTCACACTTTGCCCACAATGCCCCTAAAAACGCCAAATCATCATTGATACTTTCTTACCTTGCAGCCATGCAGCAATACCACGATTTACTAAAATATATTCTTGAAAACGGCACTGTAAAAAGCGACAGAACAGGCACCGGCACCACCAGTTATTTTGGCTACCAGATGCGGTTCAATTTGCAAAAAGGTTTCCCCCTTGTAACCACAAAAAAACTACATCTTAAAAGCATTATATACGAACTCCTTTGGTTTTTAAAAGGCGAAACAAATACAAAATATTTAAAAGAACATGGCATAAGTATCTGGGATGAGTGGGCCGACGAAAATGGCGAACTCGGCCCGGTGTACGGTAAGCAGTGGCGCAGCTGGCAAGGTGCCAACGGACAGGTAATTGACCAGATAAGCGATGCCATTAACCAGATAAAAAAGAACCCTGACAGCCGCCGCATTATTGTAAGCGCATGGAATGTGGCAGAACTTCCAAAGATGGCATTAATGCCCTGCCATGCATTGTTCCAGTTCTATGTGGCTGATGGGAAATTAAGCTGCCAGTTGTACCAGCGCAGCGCCGATGTTTTCCTTGGTGTGCCTTTCAACATTGCTTCTTACGCTTTGCTTACATTGATGATGGCACAGATTTGTAATCTTGAGCCGGGAGATTTTATACACAGCTTTGGCGATGTGCATATTTACAGCAACCACATGGAGCAGGTTAACCTTCAGTTAAGCAGAACCCCATACCCTTTACCAACAATGAAACTTAACCCTGCCGTAAAAAATATTTTCGATTTTGTGTATGAAGATTTCACGTTAGAAAACTATCAATTTCATCCGGCAATAAAAGGTAAGGTTGCGGTATAGATAAATGAGCATTACAAATCCTTTTCATTCCTAATTTTTCATTTCTATGATTGTATCACTTGTAGTAGCCGCTTCAACAAATAATGCCATCGGTAAAAATGGCCAGTTGCTCTGGCATTTACCAAATGATATGAAGTTTTTTAAAAATGTTACCTGGGCAATGCCTGTGGCAATGGGCAGAAAAACGCTTGAAGCATTAGGCAATAAGCCTTTGAACGGCCGGTTGAATATGGTGATTACCCGTAAGAAAGATTTTAAAGCACCGGGCCTTACCACAGTAAACAATATTAACGATGCCATTTTTGTTGCACAGCAAAACGATTACCTCGAACTAATGATTATTGGCGGCGGCGAAATATACGGGGCCGCCATGCCCAAAGCTGATAAAATTTATATTACACGCGTACATGCAACCTTCGAAGATGCTGATGCATTCTTTCCTGAAATAGATCAAAACAAATGGCAGATTACCGGCAACCAGGATTTTTTTAAAGACGAAAAACACGCATATGATTACAGCTTTCAGGTTTGGGAAAAGCAGTAGAAAAATATTATTGGCCGTCCTGTAGAATTGAATTGATCGTTCCTTGCGTCGCACACTTTTACAGCAGAATAAATTTCAGCTTTCAACAGCCAAAATACACTCCCCAACTATTTCACATTTCTCATTCCATATTCTTCAGTATTTTGCCGTCTCAATACACGAAAAACCATGAACGAAATAATAGAACAGTTAAAACAGGCCGTAGATATTTCACCAGAAAATATTCCCCTCCGTTTGCACCTTGCAGAAATGATGATGCAGCAAAATCTATTGCCGGAAGCATCAGAGCAATTCTCTGCAGTTTTACAACGCGATCACGGCAACGCAAAAGCCTTAAGCGGCTTATCAGAAATTTATGTAAAGCAAAATAAATATTCAGCC
>JANXWM010000754.1 GCA_025351145.1 Chitinophagaceae bacterium | reverse complement strand
GACCCCATAAAAGGCCGCTTCTCTTATCAGGCTGGTATAAAACCGCCTTCTGTCAAAAATAAAAAAATAATTCAACTCTATCAGATTATTAACACAGAATCTTGTACGTTCGTAACATTAATGAGCAATGTGCAACCCCGTTTAATTGTGTAAAAAAATTATTGCAAAAAACACTTCGGCTAAAGCCGGTTGGTTTGTATTTTTTAACCCAAGGTTTACGCCTTGGGTTAATACCAAATGGTTTTCTATTTTAGTTCAAATTATTATGGTTTAATGCTCCGGCTTTAGCTAAAACGATCCGCTTAGGTCTACGCATGCCGAATAGAATTACCGAAAGTACAAGAGTGCGATGCAACGGACGCCTCATTAAAGATCCCTCAGCCCGGTTCAAAAAAATTAGCCAACGCCCATAAGGAATACAGGACTTGGTAACATTGCGTTAACATGCTGGTAACAATCGCTTAACACTGGGTTAACCTGCCCGTAACATTGCGGTTGTTCCTTTGCAAAAATTATAACACATGCAACGTTTAACCAGTTTAACACTGTTTATCCTCTTATTACTTTCGGGTATTTCAGGCTTTTCTCAGGAAACTACAGCAACTTTAAATGGATTAATTACCGATGACGCAGGCAAACCGGTTTCGGGTGCAGCCATTACGGTAAAACATGTGCCCACAGGCTATGTGGTTAGCAGCCAAACCAATGCAAAAGGGATATTTGTAATTCCAAATCTTCGCTCCGGCGGTCCATACAGCATTCGTATTTCCTTTATTGGTTTCCAGGAAGAAAATTTAAATGATGTTAACCTGGTATTAGGAAATAACCCGGAAATAGCGATTGCCTTAAAATCTGCAAGCAATCAATTAAAAGAAGTAACGGTTCTTGCAACAGGCCGCAGGGGTGCAGGCTCGGGTTTAACAGTTAGCAGCAGGCAATTAAGTACATTACCAACGTTGGGAAGAAGCCTTGGTGATTTTACGAGGTTAACGCCACAAAGCAATAACAACTCTTTTGCAGGAACCAATTTTCGTTACAATAATATTACGCTTGATGGCGCTGTAAACAATGATGCCATTGGCTTCAGCAATTCAGCGGGTGGGGTAAGTGGTGGTGGCCAGGCGGGCACATCGGGTTCTGGCACAAGAACCAATCCATACAGCATTGATGTAATTCAGGAAGTACAGGTTCAAATAAGCCCGTACGATGTAAAGCTTGGAAATTTTACAGGCGGCAGTGTAAATGCTGTTACCAAAACGGGCACCAATGATTTTCATGGTTCTGTTTATGGCTATGGCCGCAACCAGAGTCTGGTGGGTAAAAGCGTAGATGGATTGAAATCAAGGATTGGGTCAGATTATTACGATTATCAAACAGGTGCAACATTGAGCGGACCCATTATTAAAAACAAATTGTTCTTTATAGGAAACGTGGAATATACCCGCCGCCAGGAGCCAACTTTTTTTAATGCAGGTGATCCGGGAGCTGCAATAAGTGTTGCTGATGCGCAAAGCATTGTAAACTTTCTGCAAACAAAATATAATTACAACCCAGGTACTTACGGGGCATATAAAATATTTACCAACAGTGATAAATATTTCGGACGCCTTGACTGGAACATCAATAGTAAGAACACCTTAATGCTGCGTGCCATTTATACAAATGGATGGGGTAATAACTTAGAGCGTTCTTCAACAAACTTCCAGTTCTCATCAACTGACTTTACACAATACACCAAGAACCTTAACCTGGTAGCAGAATTGAAAACAAAGTTCAGCAATAGCCTGAACAACCAGTTTATCGCCAGCTATATTAAGGTTCACGAATACAGAACGTTCCCCGGCACACTTTCTCCGTTTATGGATATTGCCGGTGGAAAAATTTATGCGGGTACATGGCGTGAAGCATCTATCTACAATATGCACCAGCAAACTGTAGAACTTACGGATAATGTAACCTGGAATACAGGTATCAGTAAATTTACATTCGGTACACACAACGAGTTATACAATCTCAGTTATGGCTTTGTAAACTCATGGAACGGAAGATGGGAATATTCAAGCCTTAATTCATTCCTCAGCAGTCAACCCAGCCGAATAAGAGGCGCTTATTCTTTCGATGCTACAAAGAATAATGAAGATGAGTTATCTAATAATCTTCCCGGGTCTGATTATAAGGTTAACCTGCTAAGCACTTATGCGCAGGATGAAATTTCTGTAAGCAAAAGATTCAAAGTATCGCCGGGTATCAGGTTCGATTATTCATTTGTTGGTAATCAGCCATCACTTGATCCTGCAATTAATGCCACAGCAGATTATGTTTCAAACGACCCGACTTATACGCACACAAGCTGGAGTGCCTTTACCAACAAATGGTTAGGTAAAATAAATGTATCACCAAGGCTTGGTTTTAATTACGATGTAAAGGGTAACCAGTCTTTTGTGTTAAGAGGTGGTACAGGAATATTTACAGGAAGGATGCCATTTGCATGGCTTGGTTATGCGTATACTTTAAGCGGTGTAAATTTTGGGAATATTGATTACAAACCAGCCAGCGGAACTACAGTGCCATTGGCTATTGATCCACAGAATTTAAAAGATACAGTAAGTAAATATGGAGGTACTGCTGCTTCTGCCACGCATGAAGTTGACCTGATTGATAATAATTTTAAACTCCCACGCATCTGGCGCAGCAACATTGCAACAGATATTAAATTTGGCAAAGGATATAAGTTAACACTCGATGCCCTGTACACTAAAACACTGTACGATGTAAGGTTTCAGCAAATCAATATAAAAGATACTACGGCCTATTATTCAACCGGGCCCACACAAACACCCGTGTATATCGGCGGTAAAGTAAACAGCGCTTTTTCTAATGTTTACCTTTTATCAAACACTACAGAAGGTTACCGTTACAACCTTACTGCACAGTTATCAAAAACGACCAACAATATTAAGCTTGGCGCAACAAAGTCACTTAATCTTAGCTGGATGGCTGCATATACTTATGGTGTAAGTAAAGATGTAAGCAACGGAATACGTAATTCGTTCCAGAGTAATTTTGAAGTAAACCCCGGGGGCGTTGTTCCAAACAATTCGCAACTGTCTTCCTCTAATTTCGATCTGCGCCACCGCATAGTTGGTACCGTTAGTCTTGGTTTAAACTGGAATACTTTAAATACTACATCGCTTTCATTTTTCTATAGCGGTGTAAGCGGAAGCCCTTATACTTTTATTTACTCATCAAGCCCCAACCCTTTTGGCAACTCATCTAATGCAAACCTCGCTTATATTCCAAAAGCAAGTGAGCAGTTAAATTTTGCTGATGTTAAAGATGCTGCCGGTACTGTTACTTATGCTGCGGCGCAGCAGCAGGCAGATTTCAACAGCTTTGTTGATAACGACAAATACCTGAGCAAAAGAAAAGGTCAATATACTGAACGTAACGGGCAGCGCACACCATGGAACCATGAGCTTGATCTAAAACTGATGCACGAATTTAAATTTAAAGGCGACAACAAACAGCGCTCAATACAATTAAGCCTTGACGTATTCAATGTGCTAAACCTCTTGAACAACGATTGGGGGCATATATCTTTTGTTACCAACGTAAACAACTACAACGTAAACCTGCTGGCCTTTGCAAACGATGCAGCAGGGCATAAACCAGGTGCGCCTTCAACAGGTTATACACCTACTTTTACTTACGTAAAACCATCATCAACAGGTAATTATTATACAACAGATCCAATCGGTTCTCGCTGGCAGGCACAGTTGGGGGTTAAGTATAATTTCTAAACAAAAAAAAATACTAAAAGGGCAGCAGCAATGCTGCCTTTTTTATTAATACAAAAGCCTTGTTATGGTTACAATT
>JANXWM010000740.1 GCA_025351145.1 Chitinophagaceae bacterium | reverse complement strand
ACGCGCATCATTTCCGATATTGATAAGAAAAATAAAGACGGCAATTATTTATTTGCCATAATGATTGATGACCGGCTCGAAAGCCTGTTAAAAAGGCTGTTGGATGAAGCGGAGTTTTTATCAGATTATGGTATCCGCTCCCTCTCCAAAAGCCATAAAGAGCAACCTTATACTTTTGGCTACCAGGGCAGCAATTACAGCATACAGTACGAGCCCGGAGAAAGCTCCAGCTCTATGTTTGGTGGTAATTCCAACTGGCGCGGCCCTATCTGGATGCCCCTGAATTACCTCATCATAAATTCCATCAGAAAATATTACGCTTATTATGGCGATAAGTACACTTTTGAATTTCCGGCAGGTTCGGGCACTATGCTCAACCTTAAACAAATTGCCAATGCGCTTACCAAAAGATTGTTGAAAATATTCGAAAGAAATGATACCGGCGCATTTCAGTATCACGATAGCAATCAACCCAATTGGTCAGGCGATCATTTTAAAGAACACCACCTTTTCTACGAATTTTTCCACGGCGATACCAGCCAGGGTTTAGGCGCCTCCCACCAAACCGGTTGGACGGCCTTAATAGCAAACTTATTATTAGAAATGGATGAAGATTAAGAATAGGTTTTTGTACCCGGCTGCAGGAATACTTTTGAGCTTTTCTTGCGTCGCACCCTTGTACGGTTGGATTATGAATTAAGCTTAATCAAAGCGTATTTAAACAGACATTAGTTCTTGTTCTCAAGAAAAATGGCGGAGATTTGTCATATCATTATAAAGCATAAATTACAACTTCAACTGAACCAACGTATCCAACGTTCAGCGAATCCATAATTATCTTGCTTGAAATTTTTTTTACAAATATTAATCTGCTTTGCAATTGCGCTTCCTGTGTATTCGCAATCACTTCTGCAGTATCATAATTTTACTATAAAAAAACTTTCGCAAGCAGAAGGGCTTTCGCAAGGTTCCAATTATTTTTTGCATGAAGATAAGCTTGGCTTTATGTGGATCACTGCTAATGACGCTATTAATCGCTATGACGGCAGTTGGGTTAAAGTATATAAAGAAGAAAGGTATTTTAAAAATTGCCCTGTGTTGAAACAAGGTTATGGTTTTGCAGAAGACAATGAAAGCAATATTTACATAGGCAGCACTCTTGGCTTATACAAATATAACCGCCAGGAAGATGCCTTCACATTGTTGAAAATTTTTAAAGGCTATGCAGATGAGAATTGCATTCCCTTTGCTTTTTATGATAATAAGATCTGGTGTTACAACCGCTTTTACGCTATTGCCGCTATTGATATTACTACCGGCAAAATTTCTTTTTATGATGACGTGAAGACAGAGCCCATTGAATCTATTCATGCTTATATGTTCGGGAAAACATTTTACAGAAACCGGCATCCATTTTTTGATAAAAATGGGGTTCTGTGGATTACGGCTAAAGCAGAAATTATTTCGTACGATATAACAAATAAAACGGTGCATTATTACCTTAATAATGACGTAACCTCCCAAAACTTATATTTTATTTCTGTTTGTTATGATAGCAGTAAAAACAGAATAGTAGCAGGCACTAACAATGGTTTATGCTTGTTTTATATCAAAAATAAAACAGTTGAATTTATTAAGCAGATACAAAATAATGTATTAGGAAATGTGGGTACAATAAGAAAAATAAACAATGATTTTATTTGTTACTCCGCGGGGGTTGCTGTTTCGATTATTTCAGAGGATTTTAAAAATATCTTCCCCCTTAGCGCCAGCAATAATCCCCAATTTGAAACCAGCAGTAGTGATCCGGTCTGTGTAGACAAATATAACCGCCTCTGGCTTTGTAAAAGTGGTTTTGGGCTAACTATTCTTAATTGTAATCATGCAACTTTCTCTAAACAAAGCGGGTATGAAAAAGATCCGGATTATTTTTTTAAAACCGGCACGAACAGCTTTGCAGAATACCCGGATGGAGACATACTGATAAGAGGCGGTGCAAAACTTTTTGTTCAGCAACATTTACTCAAAAATATTACTAATCTTGAGAACTACAACAGAATTTACCTGGGAGGTTACGTTAGCACAACATTGCGCAATGACTACCGGCGCAACGGGATCTGGCTTTTTTACAACAACAAAATTATTTTACTAGACTGCAAAACAAACAAACCTTTAATTGCTGTTGATTGCAGTGAAAATAAATACGGCATTGTGCAGGATATTGCAGTGTTGTCAAAGGGTGATGTATGGGTTGCATTATCTACAGGTATTTACAGTATCGATTTCAACAGGCGTGAACTGGTTGCCGTAAAAAACCTTGAAATAAGCAACCCTTTTACAATAACCATTTTAAATAAAAACAGGATTGCCATAAGTTACCTGAACAGTAATATGCTGCTTGTACAAATTGACAGCACAAACAGTGTTTCAGTTATTGGCAAAATTTTACCTGGTGTAAAATCTTTTTATATTCAGCAGGACACAGTAAAAAATATTTTCTGGGCAGGTGCAGATGATGGCGTGTATATGCTGGATGAAAACTTTAACCTGAAAAGAAAATTTAATGCAACAAATGATTTAAGCGGCAGTTACATCTATGGATTGTTGCTGGATGATGAAAACAATGTTTGGGTAAGCCATGAGAAAGGATTAAGCAACATCAATACTAAAAATTTACAGGTAATAAATTACGATGAAGACGATAACATACAAGACAGGGATTATAACAACCGCTGCTTTTTTAAAACTAAAGGCGGCACTTTATATTTCGGCGGTATAAAAGGTTTTAATTATTTTAAACCCCCTGTTATTATTCCCTCATTTTATAAACCTGAATTGTATATAGATGAAATTAAAGTGAACAATGTACATCTGTTTGCTGATACAAATTATACTTATGTGCATGACTTGAAATTGGCTCCCCAACAAAATAAATTAAGCATACATGCCGTAGTAAAAGACCTTGATATTATTAATTCAAACGAAATTATTTACCGTTTTAAAAACCTTGATACAGTATGGCAACATGTGCCGGCCAACGGTAATATTATATTCAATAACCTTGCTCCCGGAGAGTATCAACTTGAATTGGGTTATTACAATACCAAACAAAAAATAGTTGTTTCTCAAAAGACACTTTCAATCTCCATTTCACGACACTTTTATCAATCTATTTTATTCTGGGTATTGATATCTGCCATAATTACTGCGTTGCTTGTTTGGAATTTCAATCAAACAAAACTAAAAAAACAAAAAAGATTAATTGAACAGGAGGCAGCCTTAATGAAAGAGCGCAACCGCATTACTTCGGATCTTCACGATGATGTAGGCGCATCACTTAGCAGCCTGCAGATACACAGCGTAATTGCGCGGCAAATAATGGAAAAAAACGGAGACAAGGCAAAAGAATATTTGGATAAAATAATAGAACAAAGTGCAGAAATCAGCAACAATATCAGCGATATTATCTGGAGTATGAAGCCGAAGGAAGACAGGCTGGTTGATATGGATGGAAGGATACGCAACCTGGTAAGCAATCTGCTGGGCGCTACAAACATTAATTATTCAATAGATATAGAAAAACCTTTGGAGGAGATCGTGCAAAATATTACAGCAAGAAAAAATATTATGCTGACAATAAAAGAAGCCATAAACAATTGCGCCAAATACAGCCTTGCAACGGAGTGTACATTATCTGTACAATACGATGATGAAGCTTTAATAATAACAATCACTGATAATGGTAAAGGTATTCCTGCAAGTAAAATGAAGGCAGGAAACGGGTTGCAAAATATGCGCAAACGCACAGAAGAGTTAAAAGGAACCATGCTTTTGAAAACTGCTGAAAATAAGGGTACCCAATTTAAATTTATAGTACCAGCCACTGAAATTAGGGGATAAGTAAAACTTGTATTGTATGTTACCTTCGCACTATGGCAATAAGGGTTTTTGTGTATGATGACCACGCAGGCCGCAGGGCTGCACTGAAGGCATTGTTAAGCCTGAGTGAAGATTTTGCGTTTACCGGCGAAGCAGCAGATTGCAGCAATGCTTTGGAAGACATGCAAAAATATTATCCTGATGTTGTGCTGATGGATATAAATATGCCGGGTGTTGATGGCCTTGAAGGTTTAAAAAAAATTAAAGAAACTTACCCAGGTGTAAAAGTGCTGATGCAAACTGCATTCGACGACAGCGAAAAAATTTTTACCAGTATACGTTACGGTGCAAGTGGTTATATATTAAAAAATGATAGTCCGCAAAAACTACTGCAGGCCATTCATGAAGTGCATGAAGGCGGCGCAGCTATGAACCCCGCTATTGCAAAAAAAGTATTGGATTTTTTTAAACCGCAAAAAACAAAAACGACTTTAAGCCCTAAAGAATCTGAAACGCTTTCACTTTTGTCGGAAGGCTTAAGTTATAAAATGATCGCCGATAAGATGGGCATCAGTTATAATACAGTAAATGGCTATGTAAAAAACATTTATCAAAAGCTGCATGTGGCTTCACTTGGCGAGGCTATCGCCTACTTCTATAAACATTTAAAACCATAATTTTTTATAAGAATTTTTTTGTTGCCGGCCGCAGGTTTTTATGGCATCACCTGTTGCGTCGCACGCTTATGCTTTCTCATTTGCATTCGGCATTCTAAAAACTCACGGTTTAATCCCCATTTTGCTCCCCCTATAATTAGTGATGTCTCACCACTATGTTTAGTCTTTTTCCCAACCTGTTTCATATCCATTTTTGTGTTGCTGAAAACAAAATATTTCAAAACAAATAACTACAATTATGAAAAAAGTTTTATTTCTCTGTTGTGCCTTACTTACTTTATCTATTGCACATGCGCAATTCCCGAATGTGAGCACCGGAATTAATAGCTCAGGCAGCATCCCTTTGGGTACTCAAGAATCAAATTGGGCGTTAGTAAGCCCAAGCCCAATTACCGGGCAGGCATATGCCGTATGGAATGGAAGCAACCATACCCTGAATTATGTTCCTGGTGCTTGGGAAGTTACGCCGGTTAGTGGCACACATGCACAATGGATTGGCCCAAGGCAGGATATGAATGGAGACCCTGTCGGACAGTATACTTTTGAAAGACCTTTCCCTATTGCTACAGGAACTGGAAGCTTTGCATGCAATTTCGCAGTCGCTGATGATGATATTATCCTTTCTCTGGCACTTGTACGGCCCAATGGTACAACGATTCCTTTAACAGTAACACTTGTTACAAATCAATATCATTTAAGCAAAACTATAACTAATGTTATCAACTGTCCGGACACAGGTACGTGGAAGATAAGAGCTGTTGTTGATTTTCAGGATGGTGCTTCCGACGCGTTTTTACTTTCGGGTTATATCAATACCAGCACCAAAATTACCTGCGATACTTCCTGTAAATTTACGCTGGTTGCAGGGGGTGTTACCGGTAGCCCTTTCAGTTGTGGGAGTACAATAAATTTAAATTGCAATACGGTGTATGATTTTGCTCCGCAGTTGTCTTGCAATGGCAACGGGTGCAGCACAAATGTTATTAGCGTTAGTTTAAAAGATCCCAGCAATAATACGCCTTCGTGGGCAAATACTTTTATAGCTGGTTTAGGTAATGGCACATTAAATATACCGGGTGGAATAACCCCAGGCATATATACCCTCACTTATAATTATGGAATCAATGGTAAAATTTGTGGTACCTGTAATTTCAAATTGAATATTTCATGTGCGCCATGTTGTACAATAACGAATACAGTTGCAGTTTCAAACGGAGGAAAGAAAAGATTAAAATGTGGAGATACATTAGTACTCAGTTGTGGTACCACCAATAGTTTTTCTCCTGTATTAAATTGTAATGGCGATGCAAACTCGCATCTTATTAATATAAAAATTTTAGATATCTATGGTAACCCGGTTTCATGGGCGAATACAACAGCTTTTTTTACAAATCTTGGCTCTGGCAGTTTAACAATTCCTGCAAACACAAGCGGCTTCTTCACACTACGCTACATATTTGGTAAAAACTGTCAACCCTGTGATTCATGCAGCTATATTTTAAAAATACAATGCTGCGGTAATTTTACGGTTAGTGCCGGACCCGACATCGTTAAGTGCACTACCACAGTGCAATTAAATGCAACAGTTACAGGTGGGGTATCTCCATTTGCTTACGTTTGGAGCCCCACAACAGGTTTAAATAATCCCAACATTCCCAATCCAACATGTTCAACAACCGGAACTTATATCATTACAGCTACAGATGCAATTGGCTGCGTTCAAACAGATACTGTAAAAATAACTTCCGGGGGCCTCGGCTGTAAATCATTTGTGCAAGGGATGCAGCAAAGCGAACTTAACGCATCATCCAATAAATTGCAGGCTGTGCCAAATCCTTATACAAACAGCTTTACCATAAATGGGCTTGAAAGCACTGCTGCTTCATTGGATATTTTATCAATTGAGGGGAAAACGATTATGCACTATAATAATATTTATCCTCAACAGTCTTTTGGTAAAGGATTGAGTGCAGGTATCTACATGATAAAAATACTTTATAAAGATGGGAGTTCGATAACCCTAAAAACAATTAAAAATTAATGACCAGCCTTTTTCTTTTTAAATAAATAAGGCTTAAATAAGTGGCTGCCCTTTCCGCAGCCACTTATTTTTTTGCTTTTAATCTGCTTATTGCTTAATAAAGTCCAGCACCTCCGGCCAGGGTTTAGGCGCCTCGCACCAAACCGGGTGGACGGCCTTAATAGCCAATTTATTATTAGAAATGGATGAAGATTAAGAATAGGTTTTTGTACCCGGCTGCGGGACTACTATTAAGCTTTTCTTGCGTCGCACACTTGTACGGTTGGATGATATATTGAGCTTTTACCGGAGCGAAGATTGAAGCGTAACATGATTGAATAAACACATCTAATATCGTGGGGGGCATTGCGGGAAACGAAGCAATCTGTTGGCTTTTTTATGTATTCCCGCAGTCCCAACAAGAGCGAAAAATAAAAAGCCGCAAGTAATCCCCGGTCTCAGCCGTTATAGGCAGGCTTCATTGAAGCCACCATTTGACAGGATTACCCACGGCAGTTTTTTATTGCAGTATCAATTAGAAGCTGTTTTAAAATGCAACTCAGAGTATCCTTTGCGCACTTTGCGATGGATTTTCTTTGTGTTCTTTGCGGTTATGTTTTATTTTTTTAACCGCAAAGTGATACGCAAAGGCTACAAAGTAAAAACAGTACAATATTTGTATCATTAAATTTAAACAGCTTTTTAAAGAACAAACCATCTAAACTGGCAATGCCATCAAATCTTTAAAAAACCCAACTCATATACCTGTGGTTGTAGTTTTTCGGTTAGCACTTTATATACTTCCTCAAATGGCTTAAAACTTACCGGCATAAAATCTCCGCTGCTATTACGGGCTTGCAATGCTTTACGAATTTGATACCATCCTACATCTGCTCTGTTTAATTTTAATTCTTCTCTTACGGCGTGTACATCTACATGTGCAAAAAATGCCTGCCAAAGTTTTTTGCCTTCAAGCAATACTTGTTGCGCTTCATTGCTTAAAATTTTATCAGCTAAATACTGCACCATAAAATCACTTTC
>JANXWM010000733.1 GCA_025351145.1 Chitinophagaceae bacterium | reverse complement strand
GACTTCGATAGGATCAATAAATCACTGCGTAGATGGGTATCGCTGCTTTGGGCTTTTGCTCTTTTGAAGGTACGCATTGTACACAAGTTGTAACACAACGTAACGCAACGCCGCCGTTGCTGGGAGACTTCGGTAAAAGCTTAATATATAATCCAACCGTACAAGAGTGCGACGCAAGTAAAGCTTCATAGCAATTCTTTAGACTGGCTACAAATAATGATAACAAAAAAGCCAGATCATTTTATTGACCAGGCTTTTGTTTAAAAGCTATTGAAACGGTTATTGTTTAATAAGCTTTTGAGAATACATTTTGTTATTGGTGTCGGTAACTTTTATAATGTAAGTACCTCTTGGCACATCGGCAACATTTAAAGTATTTGGAGCCTTGGTCCATTGTTTTATTAAAGTGCCATCCTGGTTGTAAAGCGATGCAGTTTTAATAACGGCATTGGCTAAACTTATGCGTATAGAACCGGTAAAAGGATTAGGCCCGGCACTGAGATTTTGAATATTTAAACCAGTGCTTGCTACAGCTTCGTCGGTAGTATTTTGCTGTTGTATAAATGCTTTTGTGGCAGTTACGGTTGAGCAGTAAACCTGCCATGTACCATTTCTGTTATCCATCCATACAGGGTAAGCCTTGCCATTGTAAGCAGCTATACCAAGATAATCGCCTGCATATCCGTAAGCAAAATTCACATTGTCGATAGCTGCAGTTATATGCGCCACATCGCTAACTTTTAAATTGTTCCATTTGCCGCCACCATTTGCAGATACAGCTACATAAGTGTTGGTGGAATACTTGTTTGACTGGTTATCGAATGCATAATAAACAACCCAAACAAGACCTGTAACATCATCAACAGTGATCCATGGGAACCAGCTTTGTCCAGATTTTTTTATGCTTACAATTTTAGATGTTGGGCTCCATGTAACGCCTTTGTCATCTGAATACCGCACGTTAATTACAGACCTTCCTGTGTCGTTTAATTTTGCAGCGTAGGTTACATAAATTCTTCCCCTGTTTGGTCCGGTACTTTTATCAACAGCCATGGCAGGAAAATCGTTTGACCTTGTATAATTAAAATTAGAACTATAGCCATCAACCCTTATTCCCTTATAGTCAAATACTTTTCTGCTTGCGCTTGCTGTAAATGTAACGCCCCCATCTAATGAATAAGAAAACCCAAGGCCATCTGCGGCATAAGGCGAATTAGCATCTGCATGCTCGGCCCAGCAAACATATACTTCACCGTTGGGGCCGGTTTGCACATTGGTTCCCTGTCCAAAACCCACAGTGCCGTTGCGCAGGTAAATGCGGTTGGAGAAGGTAGCACCTTTATCGGTGCTTCTGTTAAAAGCAACTGCACCATTGCCGGAATTAAAATCTGTCCAGGCAGCGTAAAAGTTATTTACATAAGGGCTGCTGAGTTGATCATCGGCGGCAATCATACTTTTATCAAAGCCTGTTGTTGTAGTTCCTCTTAAACCGGGCCCCCAGTTAAGGCCGCCATCGGTAGATTTTTGAAACCAATAGCCACCATTAGCGTTAATGGTTGTCATAAAAGCAGTATTATCTGCTGTAAAAGCTAATGCAGGGTCACCATAAATTAAAGATGCATTGATGTTCTGCAGTTTGTCGGCACCTGCAAATGTTGCACCACCATCTGATGATGAGTAAAAGCCTTGATTATAAGCGTAAGACCCCGTTAAAGTATTAGCCGCTGCAAGTAAATTAAGCGGGTTTTGTTTGTTGACTACGATGGTTACTTCTGCCTGTACATTGGAAGAGGGAAACATTCTTACATCAGCACCATCTGAAAGGCCTGGAATCAAAGATGCGCCGGGGCTTGTTTGCAGCGTAGTGTTGAAAGGGAATGCATAGTTTGGCTGGTTTTTACCAATAACAGCATCTGCCCTTCTTTGCAGCGATAGAGGACTTTTTGCCTGGCTAAACGCAAAAGTGCTGCCAAGCAAAGCAGCGATAAGAAGAAAACTCCCTGGGTTAATTTTTTTCATTTGTTTATATTTATTTGGTTTAAAAAAAATGTGTTTTTCTTTTTACTAATTAGGGGAAAGAAACTGAACATTAACCACCATTGGTTATGCAGGTGATAATTTTTTTTGCGACTACAATTTATTTGAGATAAGTGACACAGACAAATAAAAAATAAAATGCATACAAAAGATAATATTGACTATGCACGCCTACGAAGTTAAATGCACAAGGGATAAATTAGTTTTTTAGCTATCCTTTTAAGTGTATTGGTTTACCTGATTATTATTTTTTGACGTGATAAAATTATGCCATAACCTAAGTTGAAAAAATGATTTGCCGCAGCATAAATGATGTTTTTAATCAGTTTTTCGTTTGATATTTCTTATAGTAATGCTACCGGTTATTTCTGCTGCCATAAAATGCGGAACGTACAAGAGTGCGACGCAACGAAAGCTAAATTCATATTCTTCAGCCGGGCCTAAAAAAATAAAAAAACGCTTCATTTTTTTTGAAGCGTCTTTGTAATAAAATTCATGTTCTTCCTTTTTGGTTTGGGAGTGTTTATACATTAAACCTGAAGTGCATCAGATCGCCATCCTCCACCATATAATCTTTTCCCTGTACGGCTAATTTACCGGCATCCCTGCATGCAGCCTCGCTGCCAAGCTTTACAAAGTCGGCATATTTAATTACCTCGGCGCGTATAAAACCTTTTTCAAAATCGGTATGAATAACGCCTGCTGCCTGCGGTGCAAGCATGCCTTTTGTAATGGTCCATGCACGTACTTCCTGCACACCTGCTGTAAAATAGGTTGCCAGGTTAAGAATTTTATAAGTCGACTTAATAAGCCTTGCCACACCACTTTCGTGAAGACCCATATCTTCCAAAAACAATTGCCTGTCTTCAAAACTTTCCATAACAGCAATCTCACTTTCAATTTCGGCGCTTACAAATAATATTTCAGCACTTTCATTTTTCACCGCATCCATCAAAGCTTTTGTATGATAATTGCCGCTTACAACAGATTTTTCATCCACATTGCATACATAGATTACGGGCTTCATGGTAAGCATGAAAATATCGGCCAAATATTTTTCTTTATCTTCTTTGCTTACTTCAAAAGCACGGGCATTTTTGCCCTGTTCAAGGTGGTTCTTTAACTCCTTCAGTATTGCCAATGCAGCAGGTGCATCTTTATCGGTCTTCAGTAATTTCTCGGTCTTGTTTATTTTCTTATCAACGCTGTCAAGGTCTTTCAACTGAAGTTCGGTATCAATAATTTCTTTGTCACTTACCGGGTCAATCTTGCCATCTACATGAATCACGTTATCATCATCAAAGCAGCGCAGCACGTGGATGATAGCATCTGTAGCCCTTATGTTCCCAAGGAACTGATTGCCCAAACCTTCGCCCTTGCTGGCGCCTTTTACAAGGCCTGCAATGTCCACAATCTCCACAGTGGTTGGCACAACTTTGTTAGGCTTCACTAATTTTTCCAACACGATCAAACGCTCATCCGGAACGGTAATTACACCCACATTCGGCTCAATGGTGCAGAACGGAAAATTGGCCGCCTGCGCCTTTGCATTACTCAATGCATTAAACAAAGTAGATTTCCCCACATTTGGCAATCCCACAATTCCTGCTTGTAAAGCCATATTTAAAAGTTTGTAGTTTATAGTTATTATTTTTTTTGAACCCGGCTGCAAATCTTTGTGAACCGTTCCTTGCGTCGCACACTTATACTGTATAACATCATACAGCTTTCAACAGCCGTTCCCGGTTTCGAGCCGCAAAAGTAAGGGTGGATTTCAAATTGTTGCTAAAGTATTTCCACTTGTCATCGGATTACTAACGCAGAGAACATGAGATAATGAGTTATCGCAGAGATGCTCAGCGTAAACTTCGCGTTCTCTTGTTCTCTGCGCTGAAAGAAGGTTGCTCAATTTTAAATGTACCACAAAGTAATATTGCAGTAAATAATTGAAAACTTTATTTTATTTTACGGCTTCATCAAAATCTCCGCCTCAGGCGGATCGGGGGCATGGCATTAAACATTGTTTGGGTAGCATTTATCGTAATCGCCTTTATTATCGCATTGATCAAATCTATTTTCCTCGGCGATACAACCATTTTTAAAACACTTGTAGATGGTATTTTCGATTCTGCAAAATCTTCTGTAACAGATGTAGCTTTCTCCCTTGCCGGCACTATGGTTTTCTTTCTCGGTTTAATGAACATCGCAGAAAAAGCCGGGGCCATCAACTGGCTGGCACGCAAGCTTAATCCTTTTATGAAAAGGCTTTTCCCTGAAGTTCCTGACGGTCACCCCGCCATGGGCCAAATGGTAATGAACTTCAGCGCCAACATGCTTGGGCTAGATAATGCTGCCACACCATTTGGTTTAAAAGCCATGCAAAGCCTCGAAGACTTAAACCCCAACAAAGGCACAGCATCAAACCCGCAGATCATGTTTTTGGTGTTACATACCAGTGGACTGGTATTAATACCACTCTCTATCTTTACTTATCGCCTTGCCGCAGGTTCAACCGATGCAACCAGTGTTTTTATTCCCTGTGTTTTAGGAACAGTAATAACTACGCTTGCAGCAATTTTCGTAGTTGGCATTAAACAAAAACTTAAATGGGATTTTGTTTTCATCTCGTGGATAAGCGCTATCCTTTTGTTTGTCGTTGCTTTAATGGGAGCTGTTTATTATATGAGCCCTGAGATGAAAAACACATTCAGCACTGTTTCGGGTAATCTGGTGTTATTGATCATTATCGTTACAATAATTCTTGGCGGCGTATGGAAAAAAGTTTCTGTATTCGATGCTTTTATTGAAGGAGCAAAAGAAGGTTTTAATGTAGTGTTGAAAATTATTCCTTACCTCGTTGGAATGCTTGTAGCCATTCGTGTTTTCAGAGATAGTGGTGCATTGGGTTATATCACAGATGGTATTGCTTACCTGCTGCATTTAACGGGCGTAAATACAGACTTTGTTCCAGCATTACCTACTGCTATTATGAAACCATTCAGCGGCAGTGGTTCGCGTGGATTAATGATAGATGCTATGAAGGCTTATGGTCCTGATAGTTTTGTGGGTAAAGTTGCGTGCACATTTATGGGAAGCTCAGATACCACTTTTTATATTGTTGCCTTATATTTTGGAAGTGTTGGAATAAAGAAAGTGCGGTATTCAGTTTGGGCGGGTATGGCAGCAGATTTTATTGGGGTGATTGCTGCTATATTTATTGCTTATATTTTCTTTAGATAATCCTGTTAAAAAACTCCGTGTAACTCTGTGAAAACAACTCTGTGTGACTCTGTGGTTTGCATTTCCTGCTCAATATATAATCCAACCGTACAAGTGTGCGCTGCCGTCATGCCGTCCGCCGCGGCGGATCGGCATCTCCTGGCAAAATATTTGACGAGCTACAAGAGACCCTGATCCGCCGCGGCGGACAGGGTGACGGCACTTGCTGATTCGCTTCAATCTACGCTACGGCAAAAGCCCATTCATAATCAAACCGTACAAGAGTGCGACGCAAGAAAAGCTTCATTCATATTCTTTAGCCTGGCCCAAAAATTCTTCTCATAAAATACTTTCAGCACAAAACTTTATCTTCAAATCCGAAACATAAATGTATCAATATGCCGGGCTATAAAAAATCGGTGAAAGGAATTGCGTTGCAGCAGCTGAAGAATTTATTCCGCCTCTCGGTGCATGCACAGAAACATAATATAAGCGATGTTGAAGCATTGGTGGAAGAGCAAAAAAGACATGCAATTTCGCGGCGTAAATTTTTAAGTGATTCTGCTAAAACTGCTGCCCTTATTAGTGTTGCGGGTTTGTATCAATCCTGCAAAACGGTTAAAACAAAAGAGCAGCCCACCATTGCAATTATTGGTGCAGGCATTGCCGGTTTGCATGCAGCATACATTTTAAAACAGGCAGGTATTAACGCTTATATATACGAAGGGAGTCCGCGCATCGGCGGAAGAATTATGAGTGTAAATGATATGATGGGGGAAGGTTTGTGGACAGAAATGGGCGGCGAATTTATTGATAGCGACCATGAAGACATGCTCAACCTTGTAAAGCATTTTAACCTTGATATGATCGACCGCCACGAACCTTCGGAGCTTGCACTCGAAGAGTTTGCCTATTACTTTAACGGGCAGCATTATCATTTAAAAGATGTGCTGCAGGAACTGCATCCTTATGTGCCGCAAATAAAAAGAGATATTGATTCGCTGAGCGATGTAATCAATTATAAAAAGCATTCCGCAGATGACGTAAGGCTCGACAGTATGAGCATTATGCAATACATAGACAGCATCGGCATAAAAGGATGGTTCAGGGAATTGATTTATACCAGTTACACCTGTGAATACGGCATGGAAGCAACCGAGCAATCTGCCATCAGTTTTCTTTCGGTTTTTCATCCCGGTGATGATAAAACATTCGATTTATACGGCGATAGTGATGAGCGTTTTTCTGTTGCAGGTGGCAATCTTAAAGTTTGCGAAGCCCTTGCAAATGAAGTGCAGGACTATGTGTTAACGAATCACTTTCTTACATCCATCAAGCAAAAAGAAGATCAATCTTATCAGCTTAGTTTTAAAATAACCGGTGCAGGCAGCATTGGCGTTAGTGCAGATGTTGTTTTAATCACCATGCCATTTACTGTGCTGCGCGAAGTGGATATGCAGGTTGCATTGCCCGATTGGAAAATGAACACCATACAGCATCTTGGCTATGGCAGTAACTCAAAAATGTTCATCGGTGTAAATGAAAGGGTATGGCGCAAACAGGGTTATGCAGGCTATGCCTTTTCTGATAACGGCATGATGAATGGATACGATCACACACAAATGCAAAACAATAATACAGGCCGTGGCGGTTATACAATTTTCCCCGGGGGCAAAGCCGGCATTGAAGTTGGCAACATGGATGTAACGACCGCAAAAGATAAATATGTAAAAGCGCTTGACGGCGTTTTTCCCGGTGCGGCGGCACAGTTCAACAATAATTTTCAGTTGTGGAACTGGCCCGGTTATGTGTTTTCAAAAGCCAGTTATGTATCGTATAAAGTTGGTCAGTACACCAGCATGGCGGGCAGTGAAGCAGAGCCGGTTGGTAATTTATATTTTGCAGGTGAGCACTGCAGTTACAACTTCCAGGGCTTTATGAATGGCGGTGCCGAAACCGGCAGGCTTGCTGCACAAATGATCATTGAAAAACTTAAAGTATAGTGCAAATATGATGTACCAGGCATAAGTAATTCTGCTGATCGTTCCTTGCGTCGCACTCTTGTACGTTCGGTTTATGACTGAGCCTCTACCTACGCGAATGATAACTCATTGAAATTTAAAACGCTTTTTTTCGCTCTATTTCTAATAGTCGTCTATCTTTGAATTGTGTTCAACCTTATACAACCGCCTCAATTTGCCAACTACTCAATAATTTATTTTTAAAACAAAGCCTTATGAATGCAGCTATTAGACAGGGAAACTCCACCGGAAGTATCCCATTATTCAATTTTGATGGAAAAAATATGAGACAAGGAAATTCAACTGGCAATATTCCTCTTTACAACTTTGATGGTAAATATATTAGACAAGGTAATTCCACTGGAAGCATACCGTTATTCAATTGGGATGGAAAAAATTTAAGACAGGGTAACTCTACTAGTAATATTCCTCTTTACAATTTTGACGGTAAATACATAAGACACGGAAATTCCACTGGAAGCACTCCCCTGTTTAATTGGGATGGCAAAAATATGAGGCAGGGAAATTCAACTGGAATTACCCCTCTATTTAATGTTGATGGTATAATGCCTATTGCTATTTTAATTGTTTATGCTACCGGAGTTATTTAAGAAAAAAAATAAACGTAAAACTTGTTTTATGACACATCCACTATTAGTTTCATTTGGCCTAACTTATGATAAAAAATTCCCTCTAATACTTGTAGTTGGCAGAGAACCAAATAATGAAACAGTTAGTGACAAGAGTTTTTGGCATTACGATTTCAATACTGCTAAAAATAGAAGATGTGCTTTTTGGAATACTGCTTTTGGCTTATTTGGTTTATACAATGGTTTGAGAGCGTCTCAAATGAAAGAATTATTCAATAAAAACCAGTCATCACCAATTGTATTTACTGATGCTTCGCCAAAAGGAATTAAAAATAGTGTTGCTAATAAGAAGGCAATTCGAAATACTGTGACAATAGAAGAATTAACAGAACATATCGATGCAATTTTTGTAAACGAAAATTTATTAGACCGAATAAAATTGACCTTACTTTCTGGTCTTGAGGATGCTAAGTATGACACATTTAAAACACTATTTAAACAGAAGGCTTCTGAAAAAAATATTCTTATTAAAGAAATTCCATTCCTAATTGGCTATAATTCAAAAAAAATAAAAACCCTAATCAATGATAAAGACATTGAAGTGTTGAGACAGGTTTTCGAAGAGTTCAATAACAACAATTAAAGGCTGCGCACAACATCGGCTTCAAACAATTGGGGGGCGACCCAACGCGTCTTTCAACTGCAACTGTCTCGTCCTGAAATAAGTTGATGACAAATCAATCGAAAGAATATAAAAACACGACCATTTCTCCCCTAATGTTGATCGCCTGACCAAAAGCATTCGCGACAATCTACGCTTAGATAAAAGCTCAATATATAATCCGAACGTACAAGAGTGCGACGCAAGGGAAGCCGGATAGTAATTCTTATGCCCGGCCCCAAAATTTTTCTTTGAATTAAAGTGGAGTGCGAATGGATTAGTTGTTGAATCTACTGGTAAACTTCTACAGAAAATTCATACTTTTTTACAGTTCCGTTATTACCGGTTATTTCAACAGTAATATGTTTTGTATGGCTGTAATCGTTTGTGGGATTATGTTTCACTATAATAATTGCCGAGTTTAAATCCTGTGCTGTGTCTTCGAAACGATAGGTGTAATCCATATTGTTGTAAGCCGCTGCATTATACACCCTGGCAATATTCACGGCTTCGTTTGCCGGCAAATTGGGAGATAAAAAGCCTGTTTCCTTTTCTTCGCCACCATCATTTTTTGCAGGGGCTGAATGTTCCCTTAATTTTTCTTCAATTAGTTGTGCGGCTTTTATTTCTTTAGAATTTTGAATTTTCAGTTCAAGTTTTTTTGCAGCACCGGCTAACTTTTTTGCATTTTTTTTCTGCTGTAATATTACGGCTGTATTGGTTTCTGTTTTCAGTTGCTGTAACTGTTCAAGTGATTTATTAAGCACTTCATTTATTTTGCCCGATGCAGCATTTAAAAATTTTTCTTTCTGCAAATCAGAAATATTTAATTGTATTTTACCTAAATCATCATCAACTTTCTTCCAGTCGGTTTTGTTTATTTCTTTTTGTACGAGTTCTGCAATGGCGTTGGTAAAATTGGCTGTATCGCCAAGAGAAAACGTGGCATCTTCATGGTTGTTTCCATCAGCAGTATTTGCATCAGCTTCAGCATCCGGAGGCTGGGGTTTTACAATTTCGTTACCTAACTGAAGCGTAATATCCTGGAGGCTTTTGAGTAAAGCAGGTGTTATGTCTGCAATAATATTAGCCGTTTTTTCTATAGTGGCGGGTACGGCGGTATCGATCTGCTCCTGGGCAATTGCCACAGCCTTGTCAATTTCTTTCTGCATAGGTTTTGCAAAGAAATAGATCGGGTTAAACAGCGGATTATCAACGCTGGCAGTTAATGGTTCAATAACAATTTTATGTTGATTGGCAGATGTATTTTTAAGCAGGTTGTTATTTTTTGGTACCGGTTGCAACCATGCAACTGTGCTTAACATGATCGTGATTAACAGCAACGAAAAAACTTGGTTTCTGTAACGGTGAGATTTATCCTGCTGCTGGTTAAGCATTCGTTTTACCCTTGGCAGTAAATCGCCTTTATTGCCAGTTGCATTCATGGTAAGTGCTGTTCCCGTTTGTACATAAGCAATACGCAATAAAGCTTCTGCGTACATAGCCGGGTTGTATTGAAACTGCAGTACCCAGTCATCGCAACTGTTCTCCCGCTCATGCTTAATTGTTTTGCCGAGTAACTGCACAAAGGGATTAAAAAATAAAGTAATCTCAATAAACGACTGAATAATATTAACAAGATAATCGGCCCGTTTAATATGTGCCAGTTCGTGAAGCAGTACGGCTTCCATCTGGTCAGCAGAAAGATGGTTCAGGCTGGCAACAGGAATCAAAATCAATGGCTTTAAAAAGCCAATGGTAAGCGGGCTTTTTACAAGGTCCGAAATATATATACTCACTTCTTTTTTAATACCAAGGTATGCGGCGGTCCTTTTAATAAACAGCCTTAAATCGATATCAGGCTTATGTAAACCTTTGTAGCGGATTTCCCTGGTAAAATAAAAAGCCCTGATAAACCGAACACTTAAAAACAAAAGCATAAACAGGTAAGCAACGGAAAGATAGGGCAGTAATAATTCCATTTTTATTGTAGCATAAAGCAGAGCAGAAGAAAAGCTGCTCACCTCGGGGGCAGCAATATATGCTGGTGCATTATTAATTGCTTCATTCATTTGCGCCTGCTGCAATACTTCGCTGCAGCGGGAATAATAAAATTGGAGCGTGGCAATAAACCAGGCAAAGCCAGTAAACTGCGCAACTACAGAAACAAAATATTTTTTAGCTGAAGTAAGCTTTCCAATACTGTTTACGAGCAAAACAATCAGCCATATCAGTGCAACCTGCCATAAGCTGTTGGCAATTGCATACCCTAATGCCTGCAAGAACGCTGATTGCAAAAAAGACTGCATAAACCTTTACTTTTTTTTCAGGTTGTTAAGTAATTTTTGAATTTCTTCCAGTTCCTCATTGCTTGGTTTAGATGAGCCCAGCGCCTGCATTACAAGCTGCAATGCCGATCCTCCAAATAATGCATCTACCATTTTGCCCAGCATTTGCTGCTGTGTTTTTTCTTTATCAACATTTGCTTTGTAAATATGGGTTTTGCTGCTGTCGTCCCTTGTTACAATGCCTTTCTCGTGCATAATCTGCAGCAGTTTAAGTGTAGTGGTATAGCCGCTGTCTTTATAAACACTTAATACTTCGTGCACTTCCCTTACAGTGGCAGCGCCTTTTTCCCACAGCACCTGCAGTATTTCCAGTTCACTTTCTGTGGGTTTCAACGTTTTTATATTCGACATAATACGATTTATTTCGTAGCAAAATACGAATTATATCGTAAAGATGCGGAACCTCTTTTATTTTTTATCAAATCTTAACAACAAATAGAACCGTTCATCCAATTTATTTTCAGGGATATTTTGAGCCGGGCCAAGGTATTTTATGGCATCGCCTCTTGCGTCGATTTCTATGGTATTGCCAGGGAATAAGTATAATTTTTTTGATAATTTCTTTTGTTATTGACACAGGCAAAGATTCTGAGTACTATTTTATTTCGGATCGCATTGAGTACACTCATCTTGTTTTTACCTTC
>JANXWM010000731.1 GCA_025351145.1 Chitinophagaceae bacterium | reverse complement strand
AGAATTTGTAAAAGCACAATCCGGTAAAACGGAAAAGCTCATCAATCCTGCAACAGAAGATGTGATTGATGAGATGGCCTGGGGCGATACAAATGATTGCAAAGCCGCAATTGATGCTGCAAAAAATGCATTTGGTAAATGGAGCAAAACGAATGTTTATCAACGGGCGGCAATACTGAAAAAAGCAGCGGATATTATTCGTGCAAATGTGGAAACGTTTGCAAAAGAAACGGTAATGGAAAGTGGTAAACCAATGGCTGAAGCAAAAGGGGAGTGGCTTGTATCAGCGAATTTATTTGAATGGTACGCAGAAGAATGCAAGCGTGCTTATGGTAAAACAATTCCTGCAGCACGCAATGATAAACGCATGATGACCATCTGGCAACCGATGGGTGTTGTTGGTGTGATTACTGCATGGAATTTTCCTTCGTACAATCCGGCACGTGCATGGGCAGCCGCACTGGCAGCGGGTTGTACGCTTGTAACAAAAGGTTCGGAGTTTACGGCACTCACCACAAACAATATTGTAAAAGCATTAATAGAAGCAGGATTGCCTGCTGGTGTACTTAATAATTTGGTTGGCGATGCCGCTGCAATTGGTGATGAATTATTAAGCAATGCTCATGTAAAAAAAATAAGTTTTACTGGCAGCACAAGAGTGGGAAAAATATTAATGGATGGCGCTTCGAAAACAAATACAAAACTTTCTTTAGAACTTGGTGGTAATGCACCGGTTATTATTACGCAAGATGTAAATGTTGAAGCGCTTGCAAAATCATCTGTTATTGCAAAGCTTCGTAATGCAGGCCAGGTATGTGTTGCACCGCAACGTTTTTTTGTTCATGAAAAAATTTATGACCAGTTTTTGTCTGTCGCATCTGATACCATTAAAAGTATCAAAGTGGGTTATGGCTGGGAAGCTGATACCAATATGGGGCCTTTAATAAACCAGCGTCAACAGCAGCAGGTGTTGCATATTATTGAAGATGCGAAGCATGGCGGTGCTGTTGCAACTGCGGGCAATATTCCATCGGGTAAAGGCTGGTTTGTTGCGCCAACAATTCTTACTAATGTTGATGCACAAACAGAAGCGGTGAATAAAGAAATATTTGGCCCGGTGTTGCCAATTATAAAATGGGGAAATAAAAATGAAGTTGTTGGGTGGGCTAACAATACACCTTATGGTTTGGCATCTTATGTCTGGACGAATAATTTGAATGACGCATTCTTTTATTCAGAAGCATTGGAGTTTGGGATGGTGGGTGTAAATGAATGGGCACCTCATGCAACAGAAGCGCCATTTGGCGGATGGAAACAAAGTGGTTTGGGTCATGAAAGTGGAAGTGAAGGTTTGTACGAATACATGGAAAAGAAATTGATCAGTTTTGGTGGGATGGTCTGAACCTGGATTTGGGAGGATTAAATTGATGAAGGGGATTTGCTGAATAATGTATCAGAATGTACAAGTGTGCGACGCAAGAATGTTTCATAGAATTTATAAAGACTGGCTTATAAAAATAACTTCAAACCACAAACTGTAAACTACAAACCACTAAATGGACTACGGCGCACTGGCATTAATTCCACCACTTGTTGTAATTGTACTGGCAATTGTAATGCGCACATCTTTTGAGCCATTGTTGATTGGTTGCCTTTGCGGTTTTGTAATTATAAGTCTGCACAACAGCACTAACTTTTTTACTGACTTTGTTGACTCAATGATGCGTGTCATTGGCGACCCAAGTTCGGGGGGATCTGTTTGGGTAATTCTTGTTTGCGGGTTGTATGGGTCACTCATTGGTTTAATGGTGCGAAGCGGCGGAACACTTAAGTTTGGCGACTGGGCTTTGAAGAAAATTAAAACAAAGGCTGGTGCGCTGATGGGTGCATGGGGATTGGGTTTGGCAATATTTCTCGACGATTATTTAAGTGCATTAACCGTTGGCCTTTCTATGCGCAAAATAACAGACGCATTTAAAGTGCCACGCGAAACGCTTGCTTATATAGTGAACACAACAGCGCCACCGTGGTGTGTAATTATGCCAATTTCTACTTGGACGATTTTTATTGGTGCTATACTTGAATCTTCTCATGTTGCTCCCGAAGGAAAGGGATTAAGTACTTACTGGAAAATGATACCCTATGTCTCTTACGGGTACATTAGTGTGCTTATAATTCCGCTGTTTATTTATGGCGTTATTCCCTGGTTTGGTCGGTTAAAAAAAGCAAATGAACGTGCAGAACAAACAGGTAATTTATTTGGTACTGGTTTAACCATGTCTGGTGTGTTGGATATATCATTGCTCAATCCAAAGAAAGAATCAAAAGTTATCTATTTTATTTTGCCAATGGTTGTTGCGTTGATCGCAACAATTTATTTTGACATTGATGCACTTAAAGGTGTAATGATTGCCGTTGCATTTACATTTATCTATTACTTGATTATAAAGCTTGGAACATTTCAGCAACTCAGCGAAACGGTGTTCAGTGGTTTCAATAGTATGGTGTATGCGCTTGCCATTCTTATGATGAGTTATGTGCTTAAAGATGTGAACGATAAAATGGGTCTAACGCAGTATGTGTTAAATGCAGTATCACCCTATGTAAGCAAAGAATTGTTACCTGTTATTGTGTTCGCATCGTTGTCGTTAATTTCTGTAACAACAGGTTCTTCGTGGGGTTTGTATGCAGTGGCAATTCCAATTGTTGTGCCGTTGGCGCAGCATCTCGGATCGAACGTTTTGGTGAATTGTGGTGCAGTTGTGAGTGCCGGGGTATTCGGCGCAAACGCTTGCCTGTACAGCGATGCAACAGTTCTTACGTCGCAGAGTACAGAGAACAGCAACCTTGATAATGGTATTGCGCAGTTGCCTTATGCGTTTCTTGCATTTGGTTTAAGTTGTGTTGCTTATTTAATATTTGGTTATGTGATGTAGAAGAATTTTTTTGAACCAAACTTTAGTGCATGCATGAAGCTTTCCTTGCATCGCACTCTTGTACTGAAGAATATATTTGAACAGATAAAATACGATGTTGAATTATAAAGAAACATTATCATCAGGCATTGAAATTGTTCCCATGCAGGCAGAACATGCAGAACAATTAGAAGCATTGCAGTATGTCGTTTTCCCAACATTGGCAGAAGAAGAAATATTACATGCAGACCAATACAGAAAACATGTGGAACTTTTTCCCGAAGGGCAATTTGTTGCATTAGATAATGATAAAGTAATTGGTGCCACAAGTTCTATACGTTATCATTTCAACATGAATGAAAATGAGCATCATACTTTTTTCGAGATTATGGGCGGTGGATGGTTCACTACACACGAACCCAACGGTGAATGGTTATATGGAATGGATGTAAGTGTACACCCTGATTACAGAAATAAAGGAATAGCAAAAGCATTATACCGTGCAAGACAATACACCTGCAAAAAATTGAGTTTAAAAGGGCAAATGACAGTAGGAATGCTTAATGGTTACGCCGCAGTAAGTAACGCAATGAGCATAGATGAATACTTTGAAAAAGTAAAAAACCATGAACTATTTGATCCCACAGTTTCCGTTCAGGAAAAAGTGGGTTTCGAAATTGTTGGTTTAATGAAAGATTATTTAAACGATCCAGCTTGCGGTAATGCAGGTGCGGTGATTGTGATGCACCTAACCCCTAAAGGGGGATAATATATTTTATTGTCAAAAAAAATGAACTTGCAAACATTTAAAAATAAAGAATATCGCTCATCGCTCTTAACACCCCTTCAGGGGATGGGGGCATAATTATTTTACCATGTCTTACATTCAGTTAAAAACAGAAATACCAGGCCCTAAAGGCAAAGCACTGCTGGAACGCAGAGCTGCAGCCACTCCCAAAGGATTAGCTAAATCAACTGAAGTAGTAGTTGAAAAAGCAGAAGGTGGTTTAGTATGGGATGTTGATGGCAATCAACTACTCGATTTTGCCGGTGGCATAGGTATGATCAACGTAGGCCACAGGCCGGAAGTAATTGTAAATGCAATAAAAGATCAGTTGGATAAATATATTCATACCTGTTCTTTGGTTACCACATTTGAGCCATACATAGAACTCGCTGAAACGCTCAACATTCTTACGCCTGGCAACTTTCCAAAGAAAACCTTGCTTTGCAATACAGGCACAGAAGCAGTTGAAAATGCGGTGATGCTGGCACGCTATTATACTAAACGCCCTGCAATAATTTGTTTTGAAGGTGCTTATCATGGTCGCAGTTTATTAACGCTTTCTTTAACTAGTAAATACAGTTTATTCAAAAAAGGGTTTGGCTCTTTTGTAAGTGATATTTATCGCTTGCCTTCTCCTAATTTGTACCGCACTCCCAATGGCATGACGGAAGATGAATACCTTGATTGGTGTATTAACAATTTAGAGCATGCATTCATTGCACAAGTAGATCCTGAATCGGTTGCTGCCTTTATTATTGAACCAGTTTTAGGCGAAGGTGGCTTTATACAAATGCCAACTGCATTCATGCAAAAGATTCGTGAGTTGTGCGATAAACACGGCATTGTACTGATCGCCGATGAAATACAAAGCGGCAGTGGCCGCACCGGTAAACTATTTGCTATTGAACACACAGGTGTAGTTCCCGATATTATTGCAACCGCAAAATCGCTTGGCGCCGGAATGCCCATCAGTGCTGTGGTTGGCAAGGCAGAGATCATGGATTGCACGCATTTGGGTGGTATTGGCGGCACCTATGGTGGTAGTCCTATCGCTGCTGTTGCTGCAATTGAGTCGTTAAAAATTCTAAGCTCAAATGAATTTTTGCAACGCGCTGTTCATGTTGGTGCGTTGATCAAATCAACACTGGATACATGGAAAGAAAAGTATTCAGTTGTCGGTGATGTTCGTGCTATTGGCGCCATGTGTTTGGTTGAGTTTGTAAAAGATAAAAACTCTAAAGAACCTGATCTCGAAATTGCATTGGAGATATTAAAAGATGCGGTAAGTCACGGTATCATTCTTATTCGCGCCGGTTTGTACAGCAATTGCATTCGACTGTTGCCGCCTATTGTAATGACCGATGAACAATTGCATGAAGGTTTAAAAGTTTTAGAAGACGCCATCGGGAGAGCTAATGAAAAGAGAAAAGTATAAGCGTAATTCTTTTGTACCAACCAAAAGAATAAGCATGAAGCTTCTCTTGCGTCGCACTCTTGTACGTTCAGAGCATAGGTCGGCTTCTACCGAAGTCACCCAGCAACGGCGGCGTTGCGTTATGTTGTATTACAACTTGTGAACAATGCATACCTTCAAAAGAGCAAAAGCCCAAAGCAGCGATACCCATCTACGCAGTGATTTATTGATCCTATCGAAGTC
>JANXWM010000632.1 GCA_025351145.1 Chitinophagaceae bacterium | reverse complement strand
TTGCGTCGCACTCTTGTACGTTCGGATTATTTATTGAGCAGTGCAGAGTGAGCAATAACAATCAACAACTCTTTGCCTATTGCCTGTCAACTCTTTGCCTTATTGCATGTTAATCCGAACGTACAAGAGTGCGACGCAAGGAACGATCATAAAAGAACTGTTGTTCGGTTAAAAAAATCCTTATTGCGAAATATGAGTTTATCGATATTTTTGGGCTATACTTAAATATGGGGTCTTATTTTGCCCTGACAAGAAGAGCGAAAATAGAAAGGGCCTTTAAATGATACCTGCCATACAACCCGGTTACCGATGATATATTTAGTGTTTTCGCTTACCATGGCGGAAAACTATCTTCCATACAGATTTTAATCTCAGGAAATGAAAAGTTCAATTTCATCAGTAGTACTTGTAAATAGTTTCCCCGATTTTTCGGCGCCCGGTTTTGATATAGATGCTTATAATAATTTTTTCAAAACATCGAACAGCATCATCAATGCCAGTGCGTTTGATATTGCTTACCCTGAACACTGGGGTTGTTTTTCGATAAAATGTGCTTTAGGCGGTGAAGAATTTTATAAAGTACAAAACCGTGTGTATGCTGTGAATGACAATAATTTTCTTGTGCTGAATGAAGGACAGTACTATTCCAGCTACATATTTTCAAAAGAAAAGGTAGAATCTTTTACGCTTAATTTCAATTCGGCATTTATACAGGAAGTAAGCGGGAGTTACAGCGATGAGGATAAAATACTGGAAAACGCCCCCTCCCATAAAAAGGTAAATACTGAATTTGTAGAGAAACTTTATCACCATAATAATATTGTAAGCCCCGTTTTATTTAAGATAAAAGAGCTTGCAAAAAATTTTAATGTCAACAGGGAAAGTATAACTGAACTCTATTACCAGCTGATCGAAAATTTATTTGTCCTTCATAAGGACGTAAATAGGGAAATGCACAACATTAAAGCTGCAAAATCATCAACAAGGAAAGAGTTGTATAAACGCCTGCATTATGCAAAAGATTATATTGATTCCTGCTATGCATCTCAAATAACATTGCGCGAACTTTCTTTGATTACATTAATGAACACCGCTTATTTTTTGAGGCAGTATAAAAAATATTTTCGGATAACTCCCTATCAATACCTCATGCACAGGCGCTTGCAGAAAGCTGCGGAGTTGTTAAGTAATACCTGTTCGCCTATTGCTGAAATATGCACCACTATCGGTTATGAAGATGTTTCATCTTTTGCAAAACTTTTTAAAAAGCAATATGCAGTTAGCCCGGAAGTATACCGGAAACAGATTTCGTAAAAGTCAATTTTCACCTGTTGTTTTTTTGTTTGAAGAATTAGTATTGCACTGCTGTTGCTGCGCTTTTTAGCTGAGTAATGATATGCAGTACAAGAGTGCGACGCAACAAAAGCATCATACATGAACTGCAGCTTTGGTACATAAAAATAGATTAATATGAAAAAGAAACTGTTTTATACCGTGATATTTTTTTTGATGGCAATACTTGGGCTTGCGCAAAATACACTACGTACAGCGGACTCACTTTTTTTTGCGTTAAACTGGAGGCCTGCAGCCACCATTTACGAAAAAATTTTGAGCGACACCTCGCAAAATGTTATTGCATGGAACAGGCTTGGGTTCTCGAATTATCATTTGGGCAATTTTGATAAAGCCATGTGGTGCTATAATAAAGCACTTTCATTCAATCCGCCGGCAGGTTTGAAGGCATCTGTGTATTCAAGAATGGCAAGAGTATATGCCTTGAAAAATGAAAACCAAAATGCCATTGCTGATATCGACAGCGCATTTAATTCGGGCTACACAAATTTTCAGGAGCTGGATACACTGAAAGATTTTAACGCCCTTCGCACTGAAACAACTTTTAAAAATCTTCGGCAAAAGATTTATGCGTTTTTGTATCCATGTATGACTGATGCGCATGCACGTGAATTTGATTTCTGGATTGGTGAATGGGATGTGTATCAAACGGGCACAGCTCAACCAATTGTTGGTCATAGTTTGGTTCAAATGATTTCAGGTGGATGCGCTATTTTGGAAAATTGGGATAGCCCAAACAGTACGGGCAAGAGCATCAATTTTATTGACCCAAACACCAACAAATGGAAACAAAGCTGGAGCGGCTCTTACGCTAATGGCAATCAGGAATTTACAAACGGCGAATACCGTGATAGTGCAATGCGTTTTAATTTTGAAACGAAAGATGCGCAGGGAAATAAAATAATTGGCCGCTTTATTTTTTACAATCAAGGCCCAAATCAAGTGCGGCAGTTTAGCGAAAGCTCCGCGGACGGAGGCAAGGCGTGGACAACGAATTATGACTTTACTTATAGAAGAATGAAATAAATAAGTATTGAAAATGAAATAATTTTTTTTGAGCCAGGCAAAAAAACTTTGGCCATCTATCAATTCTCTACACACGTAAACATTGAAAATTGCATATCAATTATGAATAAGACAAAACTCAGGTACAAACGAATATTGCAAATTGTATTTTTAATAATTATGCTCAATTCTGCTTTAAATGTTTCAGCACAGCTATCCAAAAACCAGGAAACATCTCAATTTAATTTCTGGATCGGCAAGTGGGATCTGTATGCAAATGGAAGTAAGTTCGGCGAAAGCAAAGCAGATACATTGCTTGATGGCTTTGCCATACAGGAAGATTTCTTAGAATTCCCGCCAGAACCTTTTCACAGCATTAACACCACAACGTATAATTCCGAGGCAAAGCAATGGGAACAAACAATGGTGGACAACATGGGCCATCATTCATTCTTCGCTGGCGACTTTAAAGATGGAAAAATTACTTTGATCAGAAGCTTCAAAAACAAAAATGGCGAAGACCGAATGCAGCGTGTAAGTTTTTATAATATTTCTTCAGGCAGTTTCGATTGGGCATTTGATGCTTCAAACGATGGAGGAAAAACATGGAATACATTTTATACCGTGCATTATGTAAGGAAAAAATAATGGAGCTTAAATTAAAAACTTGCTGATCAATCATATTCTGCAGAGGAAAGGATTGGGGTCCGCCCACTCATAGGGCTATGCGGCAAGTTAGGCGCAACGAAGGCGGAAC
>JANXWM010000607.1 GCA_025351145.1 Chitinophagaceae bacterium | reverse complement strand
AGCAAAGCCGCGCTGCTGAAAAAAAATATTATTACTGCAATAATGCTTTTCATTGGAAATATTTTTTCAAAGATGGGATGAAAATGTATTAAAACACGGCGAACAGTTGTTAAAAAAATTTCATCGTTGCTCTATATAGACATGGCTCACGGCTGTTGAAAGCTCAATAATAATCAGAAAGTACAAGTGTGCGACGCAAGAGACGATGCCACGCAGAACTTATGTTTGGTCAATAAAAAAACCCGCTGATATTTCAGCGGGCTCAATTATATACAGCGAAATAAATTACTCGCCTATTACTTCAAACTCAAGTTCGGTGCTTTTGCCTGCGCCAAAATCGATAGAAGCTTTGTAGGTACCAAGTTCTTTTACTTCATCAACAATAGTGATGCGCTTGCGGTCTATTTCGTAACCTTTCTGGTCGCGTATAGCGCGGGCAATTTGCAAAGAAGTTACGCTGCCAAAAATCTTTCCGCTGGTACCAGTTTTTGCACCGATTTTAACGGGAGATTCTTTAAGCTTATCAATTACTTTGGTTACCTCTGCGAGCATAACCGCTTCTTTCTTGGCTTTTACTTTTAATTTCTCAGCAAGCTGCTTCATATTAGAAGGGCTGCCTTCTACGGCAAGCTTTTGAGGAATTAAAAAGTTACGGGCATAACCGTTTTTAACTGTTACCAGTTCGTTTCTGCCGCCAAGGTTATCTACGTCCTGAATTAATATTACCTGCATTGTTTTGTTTTTAGTTCCCAAGAGCCCAGTAAGTTTTTACTGTCTCCCGCACAGAGCGGGATTAGGGAAGGTGACTAATTTTAAATTCTATTTCAAAAGATCTGTTACAAAAGGCAACAAACACATCTGGCGTGCTTTTTTAATTGCGTCAGATACTTTGCGCTGGTATTTTAAAGAGTTACCGCTTAAACGGCGTGGTAAAATTTTACCCTGCTCGTTAATGAATTTCTTTAAAAATTCAATGTCTTTGTAGTCGATGTACCTGATACCATATTTTTTAAAACGGCAGAATTTCTTTTTAGGTTTCTCCTGCTTGATGGCTGTGAGGTATTTGATTTCGTTTGCTTTTGCCATGATTATGCCCCTACTGCTTTTTCGTTTCCGGTTGGTACACCACTTCTTTTCCTGGCATTATACTCGACGGCGTATTTATCGAGCCTTGTAGCCATGTGACGCATAATCTGCTCGTCACGCAAAATCTGGATCTGTAACTTCTCATTGAAGCTGGATAGCGCACTGTATTCCAGAACCCAGTAAATACCTGTGGTTTTCTTCTGGATAGGGTACGCCAGTGATTTTAGTCCCCATGGTTTGCTGTGCGTAATACTTCCACCGTGTTCTAAAATGAAATCGGTGTACTTTTTCTGAGCGGCTTTAAATTCCTCTTCAGAAAGCACAGGGGTAAAAATCACCATCAATTCGTAATTGTTCATTTTCCCTTGTTTATTGTTTAAAAAATTGTTTAATCCGCATCCCGTTTTACGACATTTGGGCGGCGAAGGTAAGGGAAAGATTGGGATTTTGAAAAGGCTTTTAAGGAAATTTCTAAAATGCTTTTTGAGCCGGGCTTAAGTTCTGCGTGGCATCGCCTCTTGCGTCGCACTCTTGTACTTTATACATTTATTGAGCTTTTATCTAAGCGTAGATTAAAGCGTAACTAAAAGAGCAGCACAAAAAAATATTAATCATTATTCAAAAAATCATCACTCCAGCGGTAAGCTTTTACCAAAGCCATTTCGCCTTCTTTGCCTGGCTTTACACTGCCGTGCTCCATACCCAGCACACCTTTATAACCCTTATTGTGAATATGTTTAAAGATATTCTTATAATTCATTTCTCCTGTGGTAGGCTCGTTGCGGCCGGGGTTATCGCCTATTTGCAGGTAGCCAATCTCATCCCAGGCTGCATCAAGGTTGTTGATGATGTTGCCTTCGTTACGCTGCATGTGATACATATCGAAAAGAAATTTACATGCCGGGCTATTGACTGCTTTGCAAATCATCACCGTTTGATCAGTATGACGCAAAAAAAGATCAGGATTATCGCTCAGGGCTTCGAGCACCATTACCAAACCATGCGGCTCTAAAATTTCAGCACCTTTGCGAAGTGCAGTAATTACATTGGCTGTTTGATATTCATGCGGCAGCGCCGGTTCGTAATTGCCAGGCACTACTGTCATATATTTTGCATTACAACGCTTGGCAACATCTACTGCAGTTTTACAATCGGTCATCATTTTATCCGTCCATTCCTGTTTGCCAGTTGTTAGCGATTTTTTCCAGTGCCAGTTATCGGTGGTTATAACAAACACCCCCATGCTCATGCCAAGCTTTGCAAGTTTATCGCCGATTTTTTGCTGCTCATCAACAGGGCGGGCCATCATGCCGTTATCCTCAATTGCACGAAAACCCATATCGTAAGCGAACTGGATTTGATCGAGAAAATTTTCACCGGCATTGTTTTCGAATGTGCCGTCGTGAATGCCATAATTGAGATTGAAAGGTTTATTATCTGTAATATTATCTGGACTTGTTGCTTTAACATTGGCTGCGGTTAATAAACCGGCACCTGCCATTACTGATTGCTGCATAAATTTTCTGCGTTGCATATATAAAGTTTATTGTGGTTTTTGATAGTTTTATTCGATAATCTTCTCTTCAATCTTTCCAGTTTGCTTATGTTTTATAATCACTTTCTTAGCCCCATAATGCGTCATCTCTTCTTTTATCAGGTAATGTTCTGCATCGTATTCTACCAGGTGGCTTTCTTTGCTTAAACCTTCCTGGCCGCGCCATATCTCTAATTGTACCGGTTCCCAAAGTTTTGTTTTGGCACTTTTATAGGCAGCATCAAGAACCGCATTTACCACATAGCCATCATAAAAAGTTTCACGCGGTGCAGTACCGTTTTCCATGCAGTTAAACATTTCAGCAAACATGTGGTTATAACCAAGATCATTAATTTCATCACCCACCGGAAAAAGCCAGCCACTATTGCTTTCGGCTTTTTCTGCAACATAATCTGCGCCTTTGCCTGTGGTAAACATTTCTAAACCTGTACGTAAAAAATTATTGATCCAGATAGTGCCTTCGGTGCCCATCACTTCGTCACGAAGATCGAGGCCGCCGCGAAATGTCCAGCTTACTTCAAACTGTGCAATAGCGCCGTTTTCGTATTTTATTAAACCAATGGCGTGGTCTTCTGCGTCTATTGGTTTTACCTGTGTATCGGCCCAGCACATTACCTCAATTGGCTTGATGTCTTTGCCAATAAATGTGCGTGTAATTTCCACGCAATGGCAGCCAAGATCGAGTATGCAACCACCGCCTGCCTGCTCAATATTCCAGAACCAGTCGCTGTGCGGACCAGGATGTGTTTCTCTTGATTTGGCCCAGAGAATCCTGCCGAGTGCACCATTCTTTACACTTTCATAAGCTTTTAAAAACTTGGGCGTATAAACAAGGTCTTCCAGGTAACCATTAAAAATTCCCGCTTCTTCTACCGCAAGCAACATGCGTTTTGCTTCTGCTGCATTGCGGCCCAATGGCTTGGTGGTAATTACAGCTTTCTTGTGTTTGCAGCAGAGCATTACCGCTGCTTCGTGCAGGTTGTTGGGCAATGAAATGCATACTACATCTACATCAACATGAGCGATGGCTTCTTCCATGTCTAATGTATAGTGATCGCATTTGTAATCGTCTGCAAATTTTTTCGCAGCTTCTTCGCGGCGCGAATACACCATAATGATCTTGTCTTTACTTCTTTGGCCCTGTAATGAATCAGCATAAAACCTCCCGATAAAACCGGAGCCGAGCATAGCAATTCGTTTCATTTTTTCCGTTTGTATTTAATAATTATTTTGTTACCAGCTTTATATCTTTTGGCATCGCCTGTTGTGTCACTCACTTGTACGTTCGGAACAATGATAAACTTTTACCGAAGCGAATATTGAGCAGCCGTGTACACTGAATTTAAACAAAGTTTGCACAACTAAAACAGG
>JANXWM010000550.1 GCA_025351145.1 Chitinophagaceae bacterium | reverse complement strand
TTATCTGCAATCTAATCGCAAATATTTACTGGCAGTTTTTTGCCTATAATGCAAAAATGACTTTTTGAGGGACGACTATTTAAGCGGAAAACTGCTGTTGCAATCGCTCAAAGTAAAAGACCAGCAAGTGAATATGCCGGTTGAAAAACTTGTGGCGGGCATTTACCTGGTTTCTGTTAGCAATGGTACCGAAACCAAAGTGCTGAAACTGGTGAAACAATGAATCCACTTTAAATCCATATTCGAAGCTCTGGAAGCTTTTAAACTTTCGGGGCTTTTGCTGTTAATCATGTCCTTAGTTGAATTTGGTTCTTTTTAACCAGGCATCAGCGCTTTGGGGATCGGCCGTTGCGTCGCACACTTATACGTTCAAAACTTTAATGGGCCTTGAATTACTTCTTGCCTATTTGCCCGACAGCAGTTCATCCGCCGATGCAAAAAATAATTCCTGGAAATAGGGTATAAAAAAATATCTCCGGTGTCTTAAATCTAAGACGACTGCATACTATGATTAAAATTGATTATCAAAACAATATTGAATTTGCTCCAAAGCTTTACGTGCCAAGGGTTTTAGATTTTTTTTCTTCTTGCACCCTCCCTCAAAATGTTTCAACCGGATTAGCGAAATAAAAAATAAATACAATGAAAAAAGTTTACTTACTGTTTTTTGCCTCGGTGCTTTTTGTTTGTACAACAAATGCACAGTTAGTAGTGTTTGCGGATGACTACGCCCCTGGCGTAACATTTGCTGCTTTTGGGGGTTCTACCAATACCCTCTCTATTGACAATACCCAGCACCATTCTGGTACTGCTTCACTTAAGATTCCTGTAACGGCAGGTTATACAGGCGGGGCATTGGTATCTGCTACCCCAACCAATTTATCTGCCTACAATGCAATATCGTTCTGGGCTAAAAATGACAACCCGGCATTTAAACTGGATGCAGTTGGTTTAGGCAATAATGCTACAACTACTATCTACGCAGTTGAGCGCAATGGTGTTACTTTAACTTCAGCATGGGTAAAATACTATGTTCCTGTTCCGGTTGCTTCAAAGCTAACTGCAGAAACAGGGCTATTCCATTTTGCTGAAGGTTCTGGGGAAGGTGCTTACAATATCTGGATAGATGATATTCAGTACGAAAATGTAAACCCTTATATACTGGGTACACCCACAGCTGCCTTTGCTACAGAGACAATGACCAAGGCTGTTGGCGAGACTTTTAACCCCAACGGTACGGTTTCTACATGGGCAGTTTGCCCAGAAGGTTCTATGCAAACTGCCAAAGCTTATTTTACATGGACAAGCAGTAATACAACCGTTGCTACCATTGATGCATTTGGTGCAGGGTTAGCGGTGGCACAGGGCACAACAAATATTTCAGGTAAGTTGGGAACCATAACCGCAGCAGGCACACTAACGGTAAATGTAACTGCACCACTTGGCGGACCAACTACTGCAGCTCCAACGCCACCTGTTAGAAATGCTGGCGATGTGATCTCGCTTTTCAGCGATGCTTATACCAATCTCGCCGGCACAGACTGGTTTCCAAACTGGGGTCAGTCAACAGTTGTAAGTGAAGAAAATATTGCGGGTAACCCCACAAAAAAATATGCGAGTTTTAATTACGAAGGTGTACAGTTTGCAAGTGCAATCAATGCATCTGGAATGAACAAACTGCATATTGATATATGGACACCAAACTGCACGGCTTTTGATGTCTACCCAATTGTTACAGGTCAGCCTGAACAGTTTGTAACGCTTACACCAACCCTTTCCGGCTGGAACAGTTTTGATATTGACCTTTCAAAATATACTATACCCCTTGGTGCAATTATTCAGTTCAAATTTGTTGGAACACCGTTTGGCAGCAGCACCGTTTATTTTGATAACCTTTATTTCTACAAGACGGGAACGGTTATTACAGAGCCAACTACTGCGGCGCCTACGCCAACTAAAGATGCTAAAGGTGTAATCTCCCTTTTCAGCAATGCTTACACAAACGTACCTGTTGACACCTGGTCTGCAACGTGGGATGTAGCCGATGAATCAGATATACAGGTTGCTGGTAACGATACAAAAAAATACACTGGCTTAAGTTATGCCGGCGTAGAATTTACAACCAAAACCGTTGACGCTTCTACTATGGATTATTACCATGTTGACATATGGACTCCCGATGCTTCAACCTTTGGAGTAAAACTGGTAGATTTTGGCGCAGATGGTGCTTATGGTGGCGGAGATGACGTTGAAGCTGAACTTGATTTTACTCCGGCCAAAAATGGTTGGGTTAGCTATGATCTTAAAATGAGTGATTTTACCACTTTAACACATAGAGCCCATTTGGCGCAAATGCTCTTTATTGGATCCGGCAGCACGCTTTATGTAGACAATGTCTATTTTTATAACACATTGCTCCCGATAAGCTTTACTGACTTTAAAGCCACGCGTAATAACAATACTGCTTTGCTTCAATGGAATACAGCTTTTGAACTGAACAATAAAGGCTTTAGCATTGAGCGCAGCATTGATGCCGTTAATTTTAAACAGATTAATTTTATCAATGCCTCAAATGCAACAAGTGGTGCACATGTTTACACTGTAACAGACCTTACACCAGCAAACGGCATAAACTATTACCGCATAAAGCAGGTTGATGTTGACGGGCATGTTACTTATTCTGCAACGAAATCATTGAATTTCGAAAACAACAATAGTTCAACACTTGCAGTGTTCCCCAACCCTGCAAAAGACAAAGTGTGGGTTACATTAAGCGCTATAGAAGGCAGCAATGCCCGCTATTATATAGTTAGTGCTGATGGTAAAGTTGCAAAAACAGGAACCTTTGATAAAAGCCTTGCCAACTCTGCACAAATACTTGACGTAAGCAGCCTGCCAAGAGGTTTATATATTATAAAACTCGTTGACGGCACCAAACAGCAAACCGCTAAACTGATACTTAATTAAGCAGTAATAATAATTCTTTATCTTTTTACAACCGCGATTAAAGGAGCGACGCTCTTTAATCGCGGTTTTTTATTTTGTTTTATCATTTAGCACGTATAATTGTTAATAGGTTAAACATTCAAGATTATCCAAAATAAACAACTTCTCGTAAGTTTGTTATTTTGTAGGTTTGAGGGTATTATAATTCTCATTCTTAAGAATCTATGTCTGATCATGCAGATAATAGTGCTTTAACCGGTTACTGGAACGCTTTTATACAAGGCGATGAACAGGCATTTGCCGAAATACATAAAATGCTTTTCGCCATGCTGTACAACTATGCACTCAAAATGCAGTTTGGCGATGAAGCCCTTTCGGATGATAGTGTACAGGAGTTGTTCATTAAACTATGGACCAAAAGAGATAAGCTGCCTGAAGTGAAGTCAGTAAGAGCTTACCTCATGACTTCGCTGCGCAGGCATATTCTAAATAACATTCGTAACCGCCACCTTGCCGAATTAAAAGTGCGTGTTTCCCGGCAGCCGGATATTGAGTTTTCGCAGGATGAAATAGTAATGAAGAAAGAAGAAGATTCATCCCTTCACAGTAAAATACTTGAGCTGCTCAACACATTGCCCAAAAGGCAAAAGGAAGTGATCTACCTGCATTATTTTGCAGGAATGGATCATAACCAGATCGCCGACGTTATGGGCATCAATTACCAATCTGTTTCTAACCTTAAACAAAAAGCCATTGAAAAAATGCGAGGCGCAGGTTTGCTAGAATTATTCTTAATTATTTCACTTTTATACAGGTCCTCACATCTTTGATTTACTTTCATGTCAGGCAGTTTTAAATTGTAATTTATACTGCTCATTTCTTTAAATTTAATGAACCAGGCCACACGCAGCTATTTAGCTTTCGTTGCGTCGCACACTTGTACTGCAAATTTTTTTCAGCTTTCAACAGCCGCAAAACGGTAAAAAAATGATCCCGTTTATCGTTAATAAAAATGAACCCAATAGCCCGTGAACTAATTTGGCCTAAGACTGTTAAAGCAAAATGGTTTTAATAACAAATGTTCAAGGCTGTTAAAAGCTGGTCAGTGTTCATACTGTACAAGTGTGCGACGCAACAAAAGCATAATTCACATTCAAATGCCTGGCTCAAAAAATTATTAAAAAGTGCAGCAAAGAGGGTATAAAATATTTTTCACTGTGTCTTATTAGTAATACAAATTCATGGAAAATAATTTAACCCCCGGCCAGGATGATGATGACCTTCTTTTTCATTTCAGGCCCAAACCCGTTTTTGAAGAAAAGAGGATTCAAAGCTGGAACAATATTGCAAACGGTATTGCAAAGAGATTTGTATTTGTACGCCGCAGAAGAAGAATTTTTTTCTCTGTTGCAGCAACACTGATACTGGCTGTAGGAGCTCTGTGGGTTTTTAATTCAAGAGACAATATGCCATTGGTAATTGAATATAAAACCAATTACGGGCAGGTAAAAATTATTGTGTTGCCTGACAGTTCTAAACTTGTTTTAAATGCAAATTCATCGGTAAAAATTCCACAGCAATGGAAAGATGATGGCGACCGCCAGGTGTGGCTTGACGGTGAGGCCTATTTTGAAGTAGCAAAAAAAATAACCACACATCAAAAATTTATTGTGCATACGGCGCAGGTAGATGTGGAAGTTTTGGGTACAAAGTTTAATGTAAACACAAGGCGCAGCGAATCAATAGTTGCATTGGAAGAAGGTAAAGTTCAACTGTCAATAAAAGGTAAAGGAATAAGTATCATCCAGAAAATATCAAAACCCGTAGTTGTTTTAAAGCCGGGCGAAGTAGCAAAAGTTGATTCAACGCTCAATGTGCATGTTTCTGAAGAAACCAATGTTGACCACTATTCCGGCTGGGTAAAAAATGAATATCATTTTGATGACACATCACTTGGTTCTGTTGCTAAAATGATTGAAGATGTATATGGTTATAAAATGATTTTC
>JANXWM010000545.1 GCA_025351145.1 Chitinophagaceae bacterium | reverse complement strand
GTTTCTCCTCACCAAATCAAATTATTTAAGAAGATGATAAATCAATTTATTAATTGCCCTAAATGTGGAACAAGGAATTTTTCAGATGATCAAATTTGTGGAATTTGCAAAACTAAATTAAACCCTTCCAAAAATAAGAATCAAGAAATTAATATGAGTGTTATACCTCAAAAAACAAATTATTTTGTTTTACTACTAATTACCGGGGGTCTTATCTTTTTTATGTATAATATATTCCATAAAGACAAACCTAATGATGATACGACAGTGATATCAAAGGCCAACTCTTATCAGCCTTTACTTCCAGCAAATTCAACAAAAAATTATTTACTTTCTTCTGCTCAAGAATTTAAAAACAACTTTAATTCTTTGTGTAAAAGAAATGGGTTAGACTTATACATTGGAAAAATGGATATTCAAAATGGAGAGGTAAATAATTCGGTCAAATACATAGTAAATGAACAAATAGAATTTGCCGGAGCTTTAAATAAAAATGATAATACGCTTATCGGGGTTACAATGATTGGTCAAGGTAATAGCAATATTAGTGGTTCTGGTGCTGATGTACTTTTAGCGATGCTTTGTTTAATAGGCAGCATAGACCCTTCTCTATCTGCTGATCAAAGGGGTAATATTTTAAATAAATTAGGTGTATTGGACAAAGACAATGATATTCTTGATCTATCAGATAATATTACAATTAATGGAATAAAATATTCCATTAACTCCAGCCCTCAACTTGGAATTATGTTTGGAGCGGAAATTCCGTAGTATGAATAGTGCAAGATGAATATCTGTTTGCGTTTGCTATTATTGTCACTACATCCTTCGCTTCGTTAAAAGCCCCATTCATAATCCAACCGTACAAGAGTGCGACGCAAGAATGTTTAATTGAAATACAAATGCCTGGTACAAAAAATTACTCCATTAATAAATGATGCTGCAAGCCTTTTTTAAACAGTAAACGCATGAGGCTTGGCAACACGATGAGTAGCAACGGCATGGCGATAATGAAGCCGCCAATTACAGCAATGGCAAGGGGTTGATGCAGTTGCGCTCCTGCACCAATGCCGAGTGCGATGGGCATTAACGCGATGATGGCGCCGAGAGCCGTCATGAGTTTTGGGCGCAAACGGGTGGAGATGGAATATACAATTGCGGTATCTACATTTTCTGTTTCGCGGTACGATTCGCGGAACTGCAAAAAGGTGAAGATGGCGTTTTCGCCAATGATGCCAACGATCATAATAAGGCCGGTGTAACTGCCCACATTGAGGGGCGTTCCGGTGAGGTATAACGCAATATAACTGCCTGCAATACCGAGCACCGCAATGAGCAGGATTACGAATGCTACTTTAAAATCGCGGAACAAAAAGAGGATGATACCAAACACGAGCAGGCTTGATGAAATTAATATCAACAGCAGCTCTTTGAATGATTGCTGCTGATCTGCATACGCACCGCCGTACTCTACATGATAACCCTGCGGTAAATTTATTTTTGATGAAACAATGTTTTGAATTTCTTTCATTACCGTGCCAAGGTCGGCGTTATCGAGGCGTGCGGTAACAACACCCATTGACTGCAAATTCTCCCTTTGTATTTCTGCATCGCCGGTGTTGATGTTGATGTTTGCAAGATCGGTGATGGGTTTTAATTTTCCGTTGGGAAGAAAAATTTGCAGTCGGTTTATGTCGGCAACGTTTAAATATTTATTACCGGGATAAACAAGGCGGATGTCGTTTTGCTGTTCTTTTTCGAAGACAGTTCCAACTACATTTCCTTCAAGTGCGGTTTGTAACTGGTACTGCAAATTTGCAGGTGTAATACCATATTGTGCAAGCGCCGTTGAATTGGGTTCTATGTGTATGGATGGCCCGGCAATTACAATACCATCAAACACATCGGCAGTGCCTTTTACGTTGGTTACAATTTCTGCCACCTGCTTTGAAAGGCTTTGTAATTTCTGCGGGTCGTCACCAAAAACTTTTACTTCAACGGGTTGCACAGATGCCATGAGGTCGCCGAGCATATCGCCGATTACCTGTCCGAAATCTATACGCAGTGCGGGTTGTGTGGTTTCTATCTTTGAGCGGATATCGTCAATTACTTCGTCGGTTGTTTTGGTTCTGTCTTTTTTTAACTGTATAAGGTAATCGCCTGTATTGGGTTCGGTGATAAAGAAACCAAGCTGTGTTCCTGTTCTTCTTGAATAAGCTTCTACATCGGCATCGGCAGTAATAATTTTTTCAACTTCGCGTAAAATCCTGTCTGTTTCTTCAAGAGAAGTGCCGGGCGGAGTGCTGTAGTCGAACACGATACTGCCTTCGTCCATATCTGGTAAAAAGCCGGTTTGCAGTTGCGGTAAAATAAAATAGATGGAGCCTGCAAGTGCCAGCATTAAAACAAGACTAATGTATGGTCTGCGGATAAAAAAATTTACCCATTGCTGGTTTTTTACTGCGTGAGGTTTTTCAATTTTCTTGTTTTGTTTTGTGTTTCTTTTTTTGCTGGAAAGCAGTAAATAAATTACCGGCAAACATATCCATGTAACAAAGAATGAGCAAACCAAAGTAATAATCATGGTATTGGTGAGCACATTAAAATATGCACCTGCAATGCCACTCATTAATAAGAAGGGTAAAAAGATAACAATCGTGCTGAGCGATGAACCCACCATTGCAGGAAACAAATATTTAATGGCTTTTTGTACAAGCAAGGTAGAAGGTTCTTCTGGGTGTTCTTCGTGTGTGCGGTGAATTTGTTCTACCACCACAATGGCATCATCTATAATTAAACCAATGGCTGCTGCAATAGCGCCAATGGTCATGATGTTGAATGTTTGCCCGGTGGCGTATAAAATGATGAGCGTTAAAAACAACGTAACAGGAATCGTGATCAATATGGTTGCACTTGCTTTTACGGAACGCAGAAAAAGTATGGCAACAAAGATGGCTAATGCAAGACCGATCCATAAACTATCTGTTACACTTTGTATAGATTCAGTTACAAAATCGGCCTGAATATAATATGGCTTTATGCTTACATCTTTCGGCAATATTTTCTGCAGCTCTTTCAGCTTTGTCGCCATGTCTGTTGATAAGGTAATCAGGTTGGCGTTGGGTTGTTTTATTACACCGATCAACACAGCTTCCTGACCGTCGGCATTGATCTTTATGTATTCTTTCGCCTGTTGTATCTGCACATCGGCAATGTCTTTCAGCGTAACAATTCTTTTGCCGTTGTTGCTGATAACAAGGTCGTTTAATTTTTCTTTTGAATCAACCAATGCATCTGTTACGGTTAAATACATCAGCCTGTAATCAGATAAATAGCCATTCGATTTTACAAAATTTGTTTGCCCGAGTGCAGCGTTAATTGCATCAGGTGTTATGCCGAGTGCACTCATTTTTTGTATATCCAACTGCAGCCAGTATTCTTTATCTTTTCCACCGGTGATCCGTATTTCAGAAACGCCTGCAACCTGCGACAGGAAAGGCTTTATGGTGTAATTGGCCAGGTATTTTAATTCAATGGGTGTTTTGGTTTTGCTTTCAAGTGTATAACCGATCACCTGCAAAATAGATGGGTTCATACGCTCCACACTAATATTAATATCGGGCGGCAGCAGGTTTTTTATTTCGGCAATTTTCGCCTCAATGCGTTGCTGGCTAACATCAATATTGCTCTTCCAGTCCATGTACGCAGAAATCTCGCAACTGCCGCGGCTGGTAATACTGCGTATGTCTTTAAGATCAGGCACCTGTTTAATGGCACCCTCTAATGGCCGCGTAACCGTGATCATCATTTTGTTTACGGGCTGCTGGCCTGCATCTGCAATGATCTTTATTTTAGGAAAAGTTACTTCAGGAAAAAGCGAAGTCTGCATATTGCTGTATGCAAAAAAGCCACCAATAATAATCATGACGATTATTACAGTTAAAGGATTCTTATGTGAAAGAAAAAAATTCTTCATTCCATATTTTTATTTAATTCTTTTGAGCCGGGCCAAGGTTCTTTGGTGATCGTTCCTTGCGTCGCACTCTTGTACGACATAACATTGTGCGTCATTGCGAGGCCTCCGAAGCAATCTGTTCTATAAAATTCAGACTGCTTGAAATATTGAGCGCAGGTTGCTTCGTGCCTCGCAATGACGTGAACGCACAAGAGTGCGACGCAACGGAAGCTCAATGCATATTCAATTGCCGGGCTCATCTTATTATCTCCATCTTTTTACTGTCCATCATTTTACCATCTACAAACAAAGCATAATGATACAGCCCGCTTGCCAATGCGCCTGCAGCAATGCTTACAGCGCCTTTGCCTGGAGATGAAAGGGTAAACTGTTTAATGGTTTTGCCGCTGTTATCTGTTACAATAATTTTTGCGCTTGTAAACTTTGCAGGCAATGTGTAAGTGATGGTTGTGGATTGATTGAAAGGGTTTGGTATGTTTTGTTCAAGTGAAGAAATTGTTTGAGTAATATTTATTGATTGCTGGTTGCCTGACTGCATCAATAATTTTAACTCATCAATTTGATTTTGCAGGTCTTTCATTCGTGTATCATAATCAGTTTTTAATTTTTCATTCTTCATTTCTAATTCTTCATTTTTATGCTGAGTTCCTGTACAGCTTTCACCAGCGGCACTACAAAATCTGCATAGCGCAGGCCATACAAATCTTTATCATTTTTTGCAGCATCAACGCCGCTGAAATCATAATTTATGCTTTTTGCAGCTTTCTCTACATCCTGGGCTGCAAAGCCGGTGTAAACAATGGCTTCGTTTGTTTTGCCGGAGGGAAGTTCATCAGCAAATGGCTTTATATCATTCCCATTTTTATCTTTTATTGCCGAGTGCCAAATAATTTTATGGATAGCATCATTATCTATATTATAAGTTATGGGTTTAAGTTTATTAATGAAAATAAGACCAGGTACATTTTCTTTTATGTTTTTTTTAACCCGCCCATCTGATAATGTTGACCAACCCACTTTACCACCTATTGACGTTGGATCCCACGTATACCCAACGCAACCAATACGTACCTGGTTGCTGGCGGTAATGTCTGCAGTAAGACCAAACGCAGAGCTATTATTGTAATTGCTGGCGGTATAACCACCTGCTTGATACCCTATCACCGTATTACCACCTCCTGTTGTGTTTGCGAACAATGCACTACCTCCCTGAGCAGTATTGTAAGAACCGGTTGTATTACTAATTAATGCCCCTGTTCCAATAGCAGTATTGTAAAAACCGTCGATATTAAAATTTAATGCCTGAAATCCATTTGCAGTATTGGCTCGCCCGGTTGTGTTATCATTTAATGCCCATGTTCCGTTAGCAGTATTTTGAGTTCCAGTTGTGTTAGCAAACAACGCCCATCTTCCATTAGCGGTATTGTCACTACCGGTTGTATTATAATACAATGCTTCGTATCCATTAGCAGTATTGTCACTACCGGTTGTATTGTGGTACAATGCCTCGTTTCCATTAGCAGTATTTTCCTTACCGCTTATATTATCAAGTAAAGCATTAGAACCAAAAGCGCAATTATCATTTCCATATACATTTTCTGCTAATGCCCCCACGCCAAATGCTGAATTCCTAGTACCTGATATATTATACTGAAGAGCGTAACTACCCATTGCTGTATTGTTATAACCTGTTGTATTTGAAAATAAGGCAAAATAACCCGAGGCTGTATTATCAGTGCCTGTAGTATTAAGAAGCATGGCTTGATAACCTATGGCTGTATTATCTTTTCCTGTTTCATTGGAATATAAAGCTTGATAGCCATTGGCCGTATTATAAGAACCGCTTGTATTAAACCCAAGTGCATACATACCTGTTGCTGTATTGTTGTACCCTGTAGTATTTTGGGTAAGTGAATATGCGCCTACAGCAGTGTTTTGCTTGCCAATTGTATTTGCCTGCAATGCGTAAACGCCTATAGCCGTATTTTCATCTGCATTGTTTTGTTCCAAAGCATATACGCCTATTGCAGTATTATAACTTCCGGTGGTATTGTAGTAAAGTGCATTTTTACCATTACCAGTATTGTAATTACCTATAGTATTTGAGTATAATGCTTCAAAACCATTGGCTACATTATTATTTCCTTCGTTATTGTTTATTAATGCTGCATAGCCTGTTGCTGTATTGTTGCTGCCTGTTGTATTGTATTGCAAGCTGTATTCACCAATGGCCACATTGGCATTACCTGTGGTGTTTACATTAAGTACATTACTGCCCAATGCCGTATTAAAGCCGCCAGTTCCTGCACTGCCTGCATTTTCACCGATAATGGTATTTACACCCGGTCTGTATTGCATCATTTTTACGCCATTAAAATAGAGGCCGCCTTTCAGGTAAATATTTTTCCAGGAGAACAATGCACTGCCTATATCCTTAGTACTGTCTGCGCCTGGTAGCAGCGAAACATTTACCGCAGTTGCTGCAAGGTTAGAGAGTGCAGTATTTGCGCCAGCACCGCCTGAAACGGTTGCCCAGTTTATGTTTCCGGCACCATCAGTTTTTAATAACTGCCCACTTGTGCCATCTGTTGCGGGAAGTGTATAAGCGCCTATTTTTAAGTTGCCTTTAAATACGCCATTGCCTGTGTTTGCATTGATATAAAACACAGGCGCAGCGTTGGTATTGCGAAACTCGTACTGCACACTTGCTGCATTAAAGAACAAACCAATATTGGGGTTGGCTGCCGCTTGAAATGCATATTTATTATCGGCAACTTTGTAAGTTGATGTGCCATTAAAACTAAGGTTGCCCGTAGCACTGTCAATATTTACATAATTGGCTGTTGTACCAATACGTGCACCGCCTTTTACATGCAGCGATACTGCGGGTGCAGTTGTATAAATACCTGCACGCCCTGTGGCAGGAAAAATATTTTGTGCAAATGAATTACCCGTTGCACAAATAAAAAGCAGGAAGAATGCAGTTAGGATTTTTGAGGATTCCGTTTTCATACTGTTTGTTTTTATTTTTTGATTACCAGTAGTAAGCGTAGCCGAACTATTGTATTTCAATTAAACATTGTTGCGTCGCACACTTGTGCGGTTGGAACATCATTGGGCTTTTATCAAAGCGAAGAAGCATGTTATAAATGAAAGATTATAAACCAACGAACCGCAAAGTCCCTGTTACGCGCAAGGCATATAACTGAAGAGTCATATGACGGGAGATTGTCAAGTACGGTTCTGTAAGGACAGAGGGGCGGAACTCCCATGCTTTACTCGATTGGTGGGTGTATTATACATTTTTATACGGTTTACAATATTGGAATTATACCGGGTTTAGATCATTGAATATTCTCACATCTATATCAGCCCAATTTCTATTACCTATTGTAGGATTATGTTCAACATGAATGCCTGTTACAGTGATTGTTTTTCCAATACCAACCAAATATCTGCCAACAAATCCATTTCCCCGAAAATCCGAACAGTCCGCAATTAGATCTATATTTATTGACAAATCAAAGTTAATCGAGGCATTAATAGTGATACTACCAAATTGACTATCTGTACCCTTAGTGGCCTTAATTAAAGGGGCGCTTGCCGTTTTTTCTTGTGCGAAATCCAATGTTAATTCAGCATAAGCATGGCGATCATTTGGAGGGTTTGCCCTTTGACTATCATCTCGTACATAAATATTAGCATCGATAACTAATTTCCTGTAATTGCCTGATGGGCCATTTAATTCTATATTGAAAAAATTTTGGTGGGCGGCAATTAATACAGGAATAGCTGCGGTTTCAAGAGCGCCGTTTTGCGTATAAGTAGCTGTTAGTTGATAATTTCCAATAGGAATGTGATTTATAACATAGCTCCCGTTTGCATCAGAAATGGCAGTTTTTCCATCATAAAGTTGAAGGAATGTACCGGCACGAGGCTGCCCTTTGTACGAAACGACTCCCGTTAATGAACCCTTAAGCAAAACTTTCCTCCAGCGGAAGTATGGCACTGTTTCAGTAATCTTGGGTCTAACAACTAATGGGGTTACATATCCATATAAGCCGTTTTGTAGTGGTGAATCCCAAAATAAAATGTTATCAGGACTTACTGCGTTAGCATCTATTGTATTTTTCCAAGCGTCTGACGAGGAGG
>JANXWM010000539.1 GCA_025351145.1 Chitinophagaceae bacterium | reverse complement strand
TTTCATGAATATTATGCGGAAATGAAGAAATAGATTTTTGCTTCGAATAAATTTTATGCAGGTCAGTAAAATGACCTGCATATTTTTTTTGAGCCGGGCTGAAGGTTCTTTGTGAATCTTTCGTTGCGTCGCACTCTTGTACTTTCTGAGCAATAATGAGCTTTCAACAGCAAGCGAATATTAAACGCTTATTTATTTTTAAGAACGAGGTATTCCAGCAGCAACGTATCATTATATGCCGGGCAATAATGATAATACAAGCCTTTCTGTTTTTCAGTAGCAATTTTACGCAGCCAGCCGGGAAAATAAGAAGGGATATTGCCGACAAAAAAAGAGAAATCATTTTGTTCAATGTTGCTTTCAATCTCTGCCGCTGACGTTAATTCAAATGCTGGCGGAATATAGCCCCACTTACTTATTGCGCTGCTTAAAATAATTTTCTCCATTATATTGTTTGAATGTGCAAATTCATTTACCGCATCTGTAACCAGTTTCACTTTCAACACTTCTAACTGCGGAATTTGCTTCACACTCATTAACCGGGCAATATGATATAAAATGATAGAGGTTTTAGGATAATATGGCGAAGCATATTCCGGCTGGATAATGTGATAATTATTCTCTACAGTTTTTACAATTACATCAAGGCTTGCCGAGTCTGCCTTTGTCCATGCCAGATTGAATTTCTGAACAAAACTCAACACATTACACAATACACTTACATCAAACACTACCGGGAATTTTTTTCCAAACCAGGTTGAGTATGCAGGCGATTGGCTGTACATTTTTATTACAGAACGAAATTCGCTGGAACCATTGTTGGTAAAGGATTGCATCAGTGTATGAACCTTTGCTGCGGTTGAATCATCTGTATCAAGTGCAAGTAAAGAAAGCACTGTATCGTCCATATCATCCGGCAGGGTTATATCTTTTGAAAACGGGTTTATTAAACCGGTATAAGGATATTCGAAAGCTGTATCAGTGCGCCAGAAATTATAAGTATCTCTGCCCTTTTGATTTTTAAATTTTGGGAATGCTGGTTTTGTTTTTGCGAGTATATCATCAATGAGCAATTGGTTGGGTTTTGATACTGAAGATTTTATATCACTTAATGTGTAAGCTATTAGTGTGTTGAAAAAAATATTGTTGTCTTTTTTATTACCGCTGAAAGATTCATGATTGGCAATGTAAGACGGAAATATACCGGGTAAAAAATAATCATCCTGCTTTACCTGCTGCTCTGCAATTCGGCTTAATAAAAAAATTACCTGTAAACTATCTTGTGCAATGCAGCATTGGGTAAATATTTGAAAACTAAATAAAAAAGAAAATATAAAAATGGTTCTTTTCATTGCTGCCAAAGTAACAATTTTTATTGAGCAATATGTACTGTTCATCCAGGCGTATGCCCCCTAACCCTTTCAATCTACGCTATGGTAAAAGCTCAATATATAATCCGAACGTACAAGTGAGTGACACAACGGGAGCTTCATAGTAAATCAAAAAAGCCGGGTAAACAATTGTATTTATAAGAAAATTAAAAACCCCGCCGGTAAAGGCAGGGCTTTTTCTCATGTGCATTAAGAAACATAACCTATTTTAAAATACTCCGGCTTATTACGATGCGCTGTACCTCGCTGGTGCCTTCGTATATCTGTGTAATTTTTGCGTCGCGCATAAAACGCTCTACGTGAAATTCTTTTACATAACCATAGCCGCCATGTATCTGCACGGCTTCAGTAGCAGTCCACATAGCCGTTTCACTTGCATATACTTTTGCCATGGAAGAGCTTAAAGTATAATCCAATCCATTATCTTTTTCCCAAGCAGCTTTAAGGCAAAGTAAGCGGGAAGCTTCTATGCGGGTGGCCATATCGGCCAGTTTAAACTGGATGATCTGGTGGTGCATAATTTCTTTGCCAAATGCCTTGCGCTCCTTAGAATATTTGAGCGATAATTCGTAAGCGCCGCTTGCAATACCCAATGCCTGTGATGCAATGCCTATACGGCCGCCTGCCAATGTTTTCATGGCGAATTTAAAACCAAAACCATCCGCCCCAATCCTGTTTTCTTTGGGCACTTTTACATCGGTAAACATAATACTGTGCGTATCGCTGCCACGAATGCCGAGTTTATTTTCTTTGGCACCAACCGTTACGCCCGGCCAGTTTTTTTCAACGATCAAAGCATTAATGCCCGCTGGTCCTTTACTGGCATCAGTTTGCGCCATCACTAAATAAACACTGGCACTGTTGCCATTGGTTATCCAATTCTTGGTTCCGTTTAAAAGATAGTGATCTCCTTTATCTTCTGCTGTTGTACGCTGGCTTGTAGCATCGCTGCCGGCTTCGGGTTCGCTTAATAAAAACGCACCTATATATAATTCGCCATCCTTCTTGCCCTGCGCCAGCGGAACTAAATATTTTTGTTTTTGATTTTCATTGCCATAAGCTTCAAGGCCCCAGCTTACAAGGCTGTTGTTAACGCTCATACAAACGCTTACACTTGCATCTATTTTGCTTATTTCTTCTATTGCCAGCACATAGCTCATCGTGTCCATTCCGGCACCGCCGTATTCCGGCTTTACCATCATACCCATAAAACCAAGCTCGGCCAGTTGCGTTATTTGTTCGCGGGGAAATTTTTGAAGTTCGTCTCTTTCTATTACGCCGGGCAAACATTCAGTAACAGCAAAGTCGCGTGCTGCTTTTTGAATCATTAATTGTTCTTCCGTTAATTGAAATTCCATACTTCAAATTTAATACGCGCAAATGTAATTGAAAGGTTTTATAATACTAACGAACGATTGTATAATTTTTTTTACTGATAGTTATTGAAATGTATAAATAGAGATTTTTGTTACCAAACAGCATTGCTGCTATCATCGCCTCTTGCGTCGCACTCTTGTACTTTCGGAACAGTATGCAGCATAGTGCAGCAGTGTTTACAAAATAAAGCCGCTCTGTATTCCGGCTGTTGAAAGCTCCGGTTAATTCATTCAGTATAAGTGTGCGACACAAGGAACGCTTAATTCATATTCCTATGCCCGGTTCAAAAAAAATTGTATTTATAAATTGAGCTTAAATATTTCATAAACAAAACCATAAAAAAAGGATGGGCATTTGATTAAATGATATTTCTATACTTTTGTCCACTTAATTTTAGAATATGAGTAAAATAACTGCTGCCATTACGGCGGTTGGAGGATATGTTCCCGACTATAAATTGACGAATGCTGAACTGGAAAAAATGGTTGATACCAATGATGAATGGATACGCAGCCGCACTGGCATAAGCGAAAGAAGAATATTAAAAGGAGAAGGCCTTGGCACCAGCGACCTTGCTGTACCGGCCATACAGGAAATACTGCGCAAAAAAAATCTATTGGCTACAGATATTGATTGTATTATCTGTGGAACGGTAACACCCGATATGCTATTCCCTTCTACGGCAAATATTATTTCTGATAAGTTGGGCGCAACAAACGCGTGGAGCTTTGATGTGAGTGCCGCGTGCAGTGGTTTTCTCTATGCACTTTCTACCGGAGCTATGTTTATTGAAAGTGGAAAATATAAAAAAATCATTGTGGTGGGTGCAGATAAAATGAGCTCCATTGTTGACTATACCGACCGTGCCACCTGCATTATTTTCGGCGATGGCGCAGGTGCGGTTTTACTTGAACCATCAGTTGATGATACCGGCATACTCGATACTATTTTACGAAGCGATGGAAGCGGTAGGCATTACCTGTATCAGAAGGCAGGCGGATCTGTAAAACCTGCATCGCTTGAAACCGTTACCAACAAAGAGCATTTTATTTACCAGGAAGGTAAGGCCGTTTTTAAATTTGCTGTAAAAGGTATGGCAGATGTAAGCGCCGAAATTATGGAACGCAACAACCTTGGTGCCGATGATGTAGCGTGGCTGGTGCCGCACCAGGCAAACCTGCGCATTATTGATGCAACTGCCCACCGCATGGGGCTTTCAACCGAAAAGGTGATGATCAATATTGAAAAATACGGCAACACAACTGCAGGCACTATTCCGCTCTGTTTATGGGAATGGGAGCCCCGCCTAAAAAAAGGTGACAACATTGTGCTCTCCGCTTTTGGCGGTGGTTTTACATGGGGTGCAATCTGGGTAAAGTGGGGTTATGATACAGAATAATTTTTGTTGACCAGTCTATAGTTTTTCATGGCACCGGCTCTTGCGTCGCACTCTTGTACGTTCCGGTTTTATGAGAGCTAAAGCGAACAAATAAATAATAAAAAAAGGCAGCCTGTTTAAACAGGTTGCCTTTTTTTGTGGAAGATGACTAAGCTATTTTTAAATCATACCCTTCAACTTCTCAACAACCATATCAATTTCCTCTTTTGTATTATGCTTGCTAAAAGAGAACCTAACCGTAACCTGGTTTGGGTTATTATTGATCGCCTGAATTACATGGCTGCCTGCATCTGCACCGCTGGTGCATGCGCTGCCGCCACTGGCGCAAATATTATTGATGTCAAGGTTAAAAAGAATCATTTCACTTTTCTCTGTCTTGGGGAAACTTGCACTCAATACCGCATATAAACTTCTGCCCAAAGTGTCACCGTTGAAAGCAACTCCTTTAATATGTTTTTTCAACTGTTCCATCATATAAACTTTCAAACTTTTTATGTAACTGCTTTCCTGTTCGTAATTTTCAGTTGCAATTTGCAATGCCTTTGCAAAACCAACAATACCGTAAAGATTCTCTGTTCCTGCCCGCATGTTACGCTCCTGAGAGCCACCTTGAATAAATGGTTTTATCTTTACGTTCTCATTTACATACAGCAACCCCACTCCTTTTGGCCCATGAAATTTATGACCGGCCCCTGTAATAAAATGCACCGGTGTATTGCGAAGATCGAAGGGGAAATGGCCTACCGTTTGTACTGTATCGCTGTGGAAAATGGCGTTGTATAATTTGCACAATTCGCCAACCGCATGTATATCTAAAATATTGCCTATTTCGTTGTTGGCATGCATTAAGGTAACCAAACATTTTTCGTCGCTTTCTGCAAGCAGTCTTTCCATATCTTCCATATCCATATGACCGTTGGGCAGCAGTTTTACATAACTTAAAGCAACCTGACCGCTATGGTACAGATGCTCAACTGTATGAAGCGTTGCATGATGCTCTATCTTAGAAGAAATAATATGCTTACAGCCTAAATCCTTTACAGATGCAGTTATAGCAGCATTGCTGCTTTCGGTACCGCCACTGGTAAAAAAAATTTCTGCAGGGTGTGCATTCAAAATTTTAGCTACCTGTTTTCTTGCATTTTCAATAGCCAGCCTGCTCTCCCTGCCATAACTGTAAATGGAAGATGGATTGCCAAAATGTGTAGTGAGATATGGCATCATTGCTTCGAGCACCTGTGGGTCGAGTGATGTGGTTGCTGCGTTATCAAGATAAATTCTATCCATAAAAAACACCTCCTAATCTACCCTGAAGGGAGGCTTAAAAGCTGCTTCAGAGAAGATTATAGTTTTAGATCAATTAAATAATGGTGGTGGCTGTTACCTGTCGCCAAATGTTATAGTGTAAAAGTGTGCGACGCAAGTAAAGCTTCATACTTATTCTTAAGCCGGGCACAAAAACAAAAATTATCACTCTATTGCAATTACATACTTTCTCTTATGTCGTGCATAATGCGGCGGGCAATATTTTCGGCAGTGGTTTCAAAATTGCTTTCTGAGTATATACGAATGATGGGCTCGGTGTTGCTGGTGCGCAGATGAACCCAGTCGTTATCGAATTCTATTTTAAGTCCATCTTCGGTATTGATGGGCTGGTTCTTATATTTTTTCTGTATGTGGCCGAATATCTTTTTTACATCAAACCCATTATCAAGTTCGATCTTATTTTTACTCATGAAATAATCTGGATACTGGCGGCGCAACTGCGTTGTACTCTTTTTGCTTAGGGCAAGCTGCGTTAAAAACAGTGCAATACCGATAAGTGCATCGCGGCCATAATGAAGGTCTGGAACAATGATACCACCATTGCCTTCGCCACCAATTACAGCATTTACTTCCTTCATCCTTGTAACAACGTTTACTTCGCCCACAGCGCTGGGAAAATATTCGCCGCCATTTTTTATGGTAACATCTTTCAATGCACGGGTAGATGACATATTGCTTACAGTATTTCCTTTTCTTGTCTGCAGCACGAAATCTGCAATAGCAACAAGCGTATATTCTTCGCCAAAAAGAGAGCCATCCTCGCAAACAAAACAGAGGCGGTCTACATCGGGGTC
>JANXWM010000538.1 GCA_025351145.1 Chitinophagaceae bacterium | reverse complement strand
GTATCTGCCAATGCATTCATACCTTTAAAATCAACGGTTGAATAGATGCAGCTTGAATCGGGTGCCGCAATACTTAACTGCGGGCTTTTGTAAACTTCTACTGTTACCGGCATGGTTACCGTATCGGTACAGCCAATATCTGTGGTAAGCTGCAGCGATACATTGTAGGTACCACTGGATTTGTAATAATGAGATGGGTTGCTAATTAAGGATGAACTGTTGTCTCCAAAATCCCATTTATAAGATTTAATTTTTACATCCTTTGAAATAGAAGAATCGGAGAAAATAAAATAAGATGAATCACAACCTGTATGTCCTGTAATTTTTATACCTGATGTTACCTGCGGTATGATGATTACTTTTAATTGAACCGAATCGGATGAAGTACATCCGAAACTATTGTAGGCATTCACATGATAAGTGGTGGTGGCAGCAGGATTTGCTATAGGATTTGCACAGGATGTACAGCTTAAAGAAGGATCGGATAACCATTGGTAACTGTTGCCACCTGAAGGTGCAAGGGTTATCTTTTCTCCTTCACAAATCGTTTTGTTTGCACCTGCATCTGTAACAGGCAATGCGATCACATTTAATTTGTGCAGGGCTGTGTCCGTGCAGCCGTGGGTATCTGTTGCTGAAAGCTGTATATTATAAAGACCCGCTGTCATAAATTTATCTGATGCATTCTGTTTATCGGCTGTACTTCCATTGCCCATATTCCAATGCCAGTTCAATGCAGTATCTGCCAATGCATTCATACCTTTAAAATCAACGGTTGAATAGATGCAGCTTGAATCGGGCGCAGCAATACTTAACTGCGGGCTTTTGTAAACTTCTACTATTACCGGCATGGTTACCGTATCGGTACAGCCAATATCTGTAGTGAGCTGCAGCGATACATTGTACGTGCCGCTGGATTTGTAATAATGTGATGGGTTGCTAATTAAGGATGAACTGTTGTCTCCAAAATCCCATTTATAAGTACTTATGCTGTCATTCTGTACTATCGAAGAATCCATGAAATTTATGAGCGAAGAATCACAACTGGTTTGGCCTGTTAGTTTAATTCCGGCATGAACATCTGCCACTGTAATAGTATCATTGGCTGATATGGAGACCTGGCATCCTGTTGAATTCGTTAAAACAAGTTGAGGAACATACCGGCCGTAACTTTCGTACATATAATGAACAACCGAGTCGGATGTTTTTTGTGCAAAGCCATTATTAAAATCCCATATATAATCTGTGGTATTCTTTGCAGATGCAATAAAAGAAACAGAGGAGTGATTACAGGAACTGTCAGGAGTAAACCTTAAAGTACCATAAGGTGAATTGATGGCGAATTGATAGTCTGTACTATCATAGCACTCACCATGCCCCTTCACTTTTAACCGTATATCGTAGATACCACCAATATTGTAATAATGATATGGGGAAACAACTTCAGATGAATTACCATCTGCAAAATTCCATTCCATCGAAGTGAAGTTCTTTGAAGAATTGATCGGCTGAATTAATATGGGTGGGCAAAGATTGACTGTATCTGTAATACTGAATGAAGCTTTGGGGTTTGCTACAGCGATTACATTCATTTTTGTCAAACTATCTGCACAGCCAAACTTATCTTTAACAAGCAGTTTTACATGATACAGACCTTCCTGTGCATATACATGAGCTGTAGTAGTATCAGAAGAATTAGTACTATCCCCAAAATCCCAAAATGATTTTAGTGAAAGGCCAGAAGAAGAATTTACAAATGAGGCAGCTGAACCTGTGCAGCGGATAGAATCCAGTATAGAAAATGCCGGAATAGGTTTGGAAATGATTACTGCATTATTTTTTGTCAGTGAATCCTTACAGCCAAAAGAATCATATACAACTAATTTTACATTATAAGTTCCGGGAGTCATGTAAACATGATCAAACGGCGGCGTAGCAAAAGTGGATGTATTATTATCGCCATAGGTCCATACCCATTTTGTAACAGGATGCAGGCTATCCGGAATTGACTGATCGGTAAAAGAAAAATTTTGATTAATACAGGCACCCTCGATATTGGTAAAATTTGATGTTGGTCCGTAGGTAATAATGTTGGTTGTGCTGTAAACTGTATCCTTGCAGGCATTGGTGCGTGTTATTATCAAGAAAGGGCTGAATTTTCCCAGCTTGGTGTATTTATTCGAAACGGTATAGTTTGAAGTACTGTAGGTAACCCCATCTCCATAATTCCACAAAAATGAAGACACCGGGGAAGATGTGTAATCCTTCGCCGTAAATGTAACCAGGCTGTTTTTACAAATTGCCGGATCAGATGGAGTATAAGTAAAGTAAGGAATAAGATTAGTAATGGTAAGAGTACTTGTTTTAACATCGGAACATGTGTCATTAATTACTGTTAAGGTAACTGTATAGGTACCTGTATTTTTATATGCATGCGTAGGGCTTTTTTCGGCAGAGGCTTCACCATCACCAAAATCCCATTTCCAACTCTTTGCTCCAATTGAATTGTCAATAAAGTTCCTGCTTAAATTATCCTTACAAACTACTGTTATAGAAAAATTGGCAACAGGAGGATTTATGTGTACTGCATTTATCAGCGTAACTGAATCAGCGCAACCATTATTTACCACTCTCAAAGTAACAGAAAAATTTCCCGTATCCCTGTAGAGATGTGCCGCATTCTGTACAGTTGATGTAGTACCATCACCAAATTTCCATAACCAGGAAGATACAGAAGCAATTGTTTGATCCGTAAATTGTACAGTGGCAGAAGCACAAATATTTGATGATGACACAATGAATTTTGGTGAAGATAAATCCCCTAAAAGCACTGCATTTTTAAGGTTAAAAGTATCCGTACACCCACCACTGCTTTTGGCAATCAGTTTTACATCGTAAGACCCGGTAACAAGGTATTTATGCACTGGTAAAGAATCTGTTGAAGTAAACCCGTCACCAAAATCCCATAAATAATCAACTATATGTTCAGGCGATTGAATATTCGCTTTCGTTGTAATAGTTTGTGGAGCACATGCGCCAATAGGTAAATTCTGAAAACTCTGTATATCCGGCGGCCCGGTTTGGATATAGCTGATTTTGGTTAAAGTATCATTGCAGCCGCTTGCATTATAAGCAACCAGCTTAACTGTAAAGCTTCCCGCTTTTTTATAAATATGCCCAGGGTTAAATAAGGATGATGAATCACCATCGCCAAAAAACCATTTATAGTTTACCGCACCTGTAGATAAATTATTGAATTGAACAGTATCCGGCAAACTGCAGGAAATCAATTTTCCTGCTGCATCAAAAGCTGGCACAGGCTTGGGCGAAATAACAATATCTTTTGTAACAGCAACCGTACAACTGCCAAAATTCGCATTCATCGTTACTTTAAAAATACCTGCGCCGGCATAAGTATGGCTGCCGCTTACCGTATTCAACGTTCCGCCATCCCCAAAGGTCCAGCTTGCCGAAACCGGGGCTGGCAAAGAGTTATTTGTAAAAACTACCGGTTTACTAATGCAGTTATCCGCAGGTGCCGCAAAATCCGGGGTTACTGTGGTTACAGTAATAGTTTTTGTAATAGTATCAATACAACCCTCGCTGTTTTTTGCAATAAGTTTTGCTTCAAAAATGCCGGCTGCTGCATATACATGCACCGGATCTTTATTTACAGATGAATCACCATCGCCAAATACCCACGAATAAGTAAGGGCTTTATCCGATGCTGAAATGTTGGTAAAATTTGCCTGTGTGGGCGGCTGACAAACATTGGTAACAGAATCATTAAAATCAGCCGCAACACCACTGTAAACTTTAACCAGGGAATCCCTTAAAACCGTTTCCCGGCAACCGTAATTATTGCTCACAGTTAATACTACCGCAGCCGTATCAGAGTGTTTGTAAATATGCAATGGATTTGGATCGGTAGATATTTCTCCGTCTCCAAAATCCCATATTTGCTGGTCAATCCTTCCAGAACCTGCCGCACTGTTATTGGCAAATTGAACAGCAAGCGGGGCACAACCGGTGTTGTTGCTTAACGTAAACTGAACATCAGGTTTGGCATAAACATTTATCACATCAACCCTTATAACCGAATCAGATCCTGCTGAATCTTTTACAATTAATTTTACCGTATAAGTTCCGGGAATTAAATAAAGCGTGCCGGGATGCTGAACCGTTGAAACAGTACCATTACCAAGATCCCATTGCCATTCTGTTGGCGGGCCCGAAGAAGCATCAGTAAAGTGAACATAAAGCGGGGCACAACCAGCATTGCTGCTTACCGAAAAATCAGCCTTTAGCTGTGCATTTACCTGCTGTGAATAAAAAATAAGAAGCGGCAAAAAAAAACAATAATATTTACTTACGGTTTTCAAGAATATGGTATTAGCCAGGATATTGAGATTATTTCTTCTTCCTTAACAGTTGAAAAATATAACTATTTACCCAATTTTAAACTTTACGCATGCTGTAACAATGAATTTTATACAGTTTTTAATCAGTCTGCGCGTCAATCCCTGCAAGGGTTTCGTAATAATTCACTTCAATTTACCGTGCAATATTTCCGTAAGTCCGGGTAATTTCTCAATTAGCTTTTTTTAATAATTAGCCAAACAATAAAACAGGTATTAAGCTTTACTTGCGTCGCACTCTTGTACGTTCGGATTATGAGTTGAGCTTTTACCTAAGCGTAGTTGTGCAATCTATGCTTAGGTAAAAGTTGATCTTTAACCCGCAGTACAAGAGTCCCGCCATGGCATATATGCGTCAAGCTAAATAATAGCAATAAGTGCTGTTATCCTTACTCAATAAGCGTTCCAGCCAGTCATTATGGGTCCGGATTTGAGCATTTCGCACCTGATACCAGTTGTCTCATAACCCCGAAGTTTCGGGGTCTTTCGGTTCGGTTCCGCCGAAGGCAGAATTGAAAAAATGCGAAGCATATTTTTTCAAAGAAGCGAAAGCAGCACTGTTGAGACAACGAAGCCATGCAGCTTAAGCATTAAGAGCATTGCGTTTGAACGCGGTTAAAATAAAAATTAACTTGATGCCAATGCGTCATGGCGGGATCGTTGTACATTCGGATTCTTTATCGAGCAGTGAAGCACGTTGTTCTGATTTTCGCTTTGCTCATCATTGTTCAGAACGTACAAGTGAGTGACACAACGGAAGCTTCATAGCACTCCTTCTGCCGGCTCCATAACAAAATAATTCATCTGCAGCACCCTTACAGAGAATGAGTTTAACCAATTTTTTTGCATGACGACTGTCATTATTTTCTGCAATTAATAAAAGTAATTTCGTTTTCTAAATTGTTTGCTATGAACACCCTTTTAACGCCGGAAATTAAAGAAGTTATGGGTGCGGTGCATTACCGGCCAGCCGTTTCTGTTATTATGCCATTTGAGCCAAAAATGAATTTGAAATACGGGCTTACCCATTCGTTGAAAATTGCTGCAGATAAAGTAGAACTGGAGTTACTGGAAAACTATCCTGATGGGAAGGGGTTGCTGGTAATAAAAAAATTGAGGGGCATTATGAGTGAACTGAATTATGATACCCATAAAAAAAGCATCGCCATTTTTGTATCGCCTGTATTTGAAAAAGTGTTGTACCTGGATATTGCAGTAGAAGAAAAAATTATTGTTGATGAATCGTTCGAAATACGCGACCTGGTTTACTGTAAAAAACAATTGCACAAATACCTGGTGCTGTTGTTGTGTGGAAAAGAGAGCAGGACTTACCTGGGCAATTCTAACGACTTTGTAAGAATCGTATCCAATACACCAGAATCGCTGCATGCGTATTTAACTGAACCGCCTGAGAAAGTAGCAAATTTTTCTGATGCGCAATCACGTAAAGAAATGCAGACAGATAAATTTCTGCAGCATATTGATCATGCACTTGATATTATTCTTAATGCATACCACCTGCCGCTTTTTGTATTGGGAGCGGAAAGGATACTGGGCCATTTTAAGAAACTTACAAAACACAGTTCGGCAGTGGTTGAATATATTCATGGCAATTACGAAGAGGCTACATTGCCAGAGCTTAAAGCCCTGCTGCAACCACATATAACTGACTGGAAAAAGGTTAATCAAACAGATTTACTAAACCAGATGGAAGAAGCTGAAGGGAAAAAGAAACTGGCGGTTGGCGTAAGGGATGTTTGGCGCCAGGCGATGAACCACAAAGGCCGTCTGTTGCTGGTAGAAAAAAATTATATGTATGCTGCACAAAAGGCAGGCAGTGATGGTATGATCTATAAACCCACAGAGCCGTATAACAAGTTTTCTTATATAAAAGATGCAGTGGATGATGTAATGGAAATGGTCCTCGAAAATGGGGGCGACGTAGAATTTGTTGATAAAGATGAATTGAAAGACTTTCATCACATTGCATTACTGCTCTTTTTTTGATCATTATTTGATTCGTGTACTGATGCAGCATTAACAAAAAATGATTTTAATACTCATTTAAAAAAACATAAAATGAAAACAATAGTTGTAGCAAC
>JANXWM010000527.1 GCA_025351145.1 Chitinophagaceae bacterium | reverse complement strand
CATCGGCATAACCACCCATGCTCCAGTTATGGCCATCGGCACTTACTTCAGCATCAACATAAAAATTATCGAGCAGCACAAACTCTCTTGCAATTGAATGAAGGTTGGGCGTTATTTTTTCACCAAACAAACATAAGGCTGTGTCACCATTGCCTTCGGGCATATCACCAAGCACCTGGTCGTATGTGCGGTTTTCCTTAATGATATAAAACACATGTTTTATTGGTGAAGGATCGCCGATCTTCATGGGTATGGGATTGCCTGCTTCACCATGAGAGGTTAGTTCGTTATTTTTATTGTAGGGAACATTTTTATAAACCAGTTGCGAATAATCGCTTAATTGTTTTGCTGTTGGCGTATTAAAGATACTGAGCGTGCCTTTAAACAATCCGCCAATGTATTGAACAGTTTGTTCAGGATCTCCTTTGTGGTAAGATATTTTTTCATTGTCACTCATGGGTGTTGGCCCGTAAGGATTGGCCATAGAAGTAAAACCTTTCCCATTGGCGACAAATATTTTATTCCCGAGAACCCTTACCACTGTTGGGTACCAGCCCACAGGTATAAAACCTTTGCTCTTGCTGCTGCCGGGTATGCTTACATCAAATACAGCCAGACAATTATTATCAGCATTGGCTATGTACAGCGTTTTCTCATCGGCGCTTAGTGCAACACTATTAGTAGTAGAACCGGGAACTGAATTAGGATATAAAGCCGCATTCAATGTTTCCAAAACTGTTCTTTGCTGTATATCAATCACAGAAACACTGTTATCATTTGCATTGGCCACGTATAAATATTGACCGCTCTTCGATAGGCACAAGTCGTTGGGATTATCACCAACAATAACATTGTCAACGATCTTATTTTGTTCGGTGTTATAAACGATCACTTTATCGCAACCCCAGCAGGTGATATACAATTCTCTTTTGTCTTTTGAAAGCAAACAGGTATATGCTTCACCATCTACTATTGTTTGTTGCTTTATATGTTTGGTTAAAAGATCAATTACATACAGTGAATTATTTTCTTTTGTTACCACGTACATAGTATGTTTTGCATCATCAATTTCAATACCTGAAGGAGAAATTTTTACAGGCCATTTGTCGCCGAGTTTAATACTGTCAACGAGCTTTAATTTATTATTACTAACTGCATATTTTAAGATCCAGTTATCATTGCCACCGCTTGCATATAAATATTTTTCATCTGCGCTAAACTTCAAACCCAGCCACGATTTTGGGATCACTACATTATCTAAAATCTTTTCTGTTTTTACATCAATCAGTTGAATGCTCTGCGTACTTTGACCGTTATTGGTAACGGCCATATATTTTTTTGAAGGCGAAATAGTGATGTTCAACGGAAGGTCGCCAACCGGTAAACTTCTTCCAACCGGCGTTAAACCCCAGCCATTGGGCAGGTTAATGCGTTTTGATTCCAGTTGCTGCAGTGTTTGTGATTGCGCGTTAAAAAAGCAAACCGCAAACAGAAAGCCAGTCAATATTTTTTTCATATACCAGATGTTTAGAATTAATAAAATTACAATGCTTTGCACAGAACATGCACACATTAAAAATAATTAATGCAATGATGATTTTTATTGATGGGGGAAGTACTGCTATGAAGCTTTAGTTGTGTCACTCACTTGTACGTTCTGATCATTCTTCGGCTTTCTCGTAGCGAAGTAAAGGACCATAAAAGCGGCAAGTACACCCACACCCGTTAAAGCAGTCATAGGCTGATCAATCGCAATACTTATGCCTACAAATGAATAAGCACAAATAAATATGATGGGCAATAAAGGATACAGTTTCATTGAATAAATACCTGTTCCATCCAAATGTTTGGTGCGTTTGCGCAGCATAAATATTGCCCCGGCAGAAGTAGCCATACCAAAGCAATCCAGAAATATAGTAAAGCTGAGGATCTTATCAAACGTATCTGCGAAAAATAAGATTACAATACACATCGCAGCAAAAGTGGTTAACGAAACAACCAGCACATCTCTTTTCTTAGATTTTTGCTGAAACATTTTTGGCAGCACGCCATCTTCGCTCATGGCAAACATTACACGCGGATTACTCATCAATAAAGCATTTACATAAGCCAGCACGGATAAAAAAAGTAATGCAGAAAAAACATTGCCACCTGTTTCTCCAAACAGTTTAGATGCAACCACTTTTGCTATTTCGTTTTTGCTGCGCAAATCATCAAAACCCAATACTTTATAATAAGAAAAATTAACCTGCAGGTATAGAGAAATAATAATAGCAATGCCAAAGAAAATACCACGTGGAATATTTTTCGAAGGTTTATCTACCTCACTGCCAAAGTTGATGGTTTGCTGGTAACCGCCATAAGTAAATGAAACCGCTACCAACGCAATGCCCAATGCTTTTACCGTATCCATAAAATTGGTTGGCGCACCGGTTGTATCAATTGGTCCGCTATAATGTGTTGATGGAACAAACAGTGCAGCAACCAGCATTAACAGCATGCTTATTTTTATAAGCATCAGTATGTTTTGTGTTTTCGCACTCATTTTTAAACCGAGTAAATTGATACAATAAAAAAGTATAATAGCAAAAATTGCTATGGAAACTTTTACAGCGTCTGTTGCACCGCCTTCAAATAAAACCTGCCCAATATAACCCGCGCCAATTAAGGCTACACCACTTAACGATGCTGCGTTTGAGATAAGAATAATACAATTTATAGAGAACGCAATAGAAGGATGATAGGCGTAAGAAAATATCCTGAAGTAACCACCTGTTACCGGAAATCTTGAACCAATTTCTGCATAAGTAAGTGCACCACAAAATGCCACAAAACCACCAATGATCCATGCAATGAAAAACAGGTTAGGATCGTTTGCCGCCTTTGCAGAAGTGGCGGCCGTTCTAAAAATGCCCATGCCAATTACAAGACCAACTACGATCATCGTAAAGTCGAAAAGATTCAGTTTTTGTTTCATGCCGGCATTTCTGTTTTAGTAAAAGTTGAAAATAATCATTCTTTGTCAACAATGAATTAATAGCCACCACAAGAAATTTCTTAGTCCAGATATTTTTATACCGGCGTTGGTTTTCATGGCATCCCTGTTGCGTCGCAATCCTTTCATCGTTCATATCAATGGGCATCACCGGCATCACAAATGGTTACAACGTAAAAATCTAAACGGCCTTAATAAATAAAATTTTGATGAGACTTTTCAACCCATACTTTTGCAACGGATTTGGTTTCGGAGGTGGTTTTGCTGATTAAAGTATCAGCCGTACAAGAGTGCGACGCAAGTAAAGTTCAACCATTGCGGTGCAGTTGGGTACAAAAAATCATCCGAGAATTAAAAGGGAAGTCCGGTGTAAGTCCGGCGCTATCCCCGTAGCTGTAAGCTTTTTATACTGTTGAATCTTCATACCACTGTGCTATCACGGGAAGGTGTTCAACGGGAAGCGAGCCAGAAGACCTGCCAGATACCAACTAATTGATCGCTGAGCTTTCGGGTGAAAGGCCGGAGATGCAAATCGTCTTACAGACTGTTTTCATTTCTACTTCTATTTCATTTACTGAAAGCTCATCCTTCGAATTCATTAACCTTCTAAATCGAAAGATGAGCATGAAAAAAATTATTCTCTCCCTTGCCGCAATGGCATTGATGCAAACTTTGTTTGCACAAAAAGATTCTGCACAAAACATGTTGGACGAGGTAACGGTTACTGCAACCAAAGGCCCGAAAAAATTAAGTGAAACGGGCAAGTTGGTAAACATTATTACCCGTGAACAAATTGAAAAAAGTGGTGGCAAAGATTTTGCGCAACTGCTTAATGAACAAACCGGAATTACCGTGAACGGCGCAGTGAGTAACCCGGGAAAAGACAAGTCTCTTTTTCTACTTGGCGCTACTGATAAATACACGCTGATTTTATTAGATGGTGTTCCTTTAAATGAACCCGCCGGTGTTGGCGGCAGTTTCGATTTGCGTTTATTATCGCTTGATAATATTGAACGCATTGAGATACTCAAAGGCAGTCAGAGCACGCTTTACGGCTCTAATGCTGTTGCTGGTGTTATCAATATTATTTCAAAAAAAGCAACTACTCCAAAGCCACAATTTACGGGACTTGTAACTTACGGCAGCTACAATACTTTTAAAGGCAATGCCAACATAAGCCAAAAAACAAAAGTGCTTGAATATGATGTAAACTACGTGTATTATAAAACCGATGGCATCAGCGAAGCAAAGGATACAACCGGCAAAGCAAATTTTGATAAAGATGGTTTTACACAACATGCAGTACAGGCAATTGTGGGCATTAATGTTACAGATAAATTTAAACTCTCTCCTTACTACCGCTTCTCACAATTTGAAGGTGGTTACGATGCAGATGCATTTATTGATGCGCCAAACAATTACACGGCTTCATTAGTAAATACAGGGCTGGATGGAAGGTATAATTATTCAGGTGGCTCTGTTCATTTTAATTACGGTTATGATTTTACAAAAAGAGATTATGTAGGCCAGTATGGCGAGTATGCAACAAGTGGAAAATTTAATCATGCAGAAACATTTGTAAATCAGAGCTTCAGTAAATATGTGCAGATGGTAGCGGGTTTAAGTTATCAAACCTATCGTGTAAAAGACCACGATACCACCAACAGCATTATTAGTCCTTATGCATCGTTTTTCTTTCACACAAACAATGGCTTTAATATTGAAGTTGGTGGACGATTTAATCATCACAATAAGTATGGTGATAATTTTACGTATAGCTTTAATCCTTCTTATCTCATCAACAACAAGATTAAGCTTTTTGCCAATATTACCAGTGGTTTCAGGGCGCCTTCTATTAATGAATTGTTTAGTCCGTACGGTGGCAATCCCGATCTTAAACCTGAAAAATCAAACACACAGGAAGCTGGTGTTCAGGCCGCTGTTGCTGATAAAAAATTATCATTTACTGTAACAGGATTTAACCGCAACATAAAAGATGTTATTATCTACGGGCCACAATACATTTACGAGAACCGCGATAAGCAACACGACTTTGGTACAGAGGTTGAACTGAATTACACACCAACAAATCAACTAAGCTTTAAAGCATCTTACACATATATTGATGGAGAAATAAAACAAAAACTGCAGGGCAAAGACACTACTTTTTACAACCTTATACGCAGGCCAAAGAATACAATTAATTTGTATGCAGGCTATCAAATAACCAAATCATTTTTTATTAGCAGCTCATTGCAGTTGGTAGGCAAACGCATAGACACCTATTATGATCCTTTTACTTACTCAGCTTCGCAGGTTGATTTAAAAAGTTATGCATTGTGGAATGTATATGCAGAGTATAAATTTCTTAATGATAAACTGAATGTATTTGTTGATGCAAAGAACCTTACTAATAAAAAGAATTATTACGAAGTATATGGCTACAGTGTGCAAGGCATCAATGTTACAGTAGGTGTGCGGTTTAAATTATATTAAAAAGAAATTGTTATGCCACAGCATGAACAAAAGGTTTGTCCGCGTTGCGATCAACAGCTTGAATGTAAGGCAGGCGATATTACACACTGCCAATGCAGCAGCATAGAACTAACATTAGAAGAGCGTTCATTTATAGAAGACCGCTATAGCGATTGCCTTTGCATAAACTGTTTAA
>JANXWM010000542.1 GCA_025351145.1 Chitinophagaceae bacterium | reverse complement strand
GATAGGATCAATAAATCACTGCGTAGATGGGTATCGCTGCTTTGGGCTTTTGCTCTTTTGAAGGTATGCATTGTTCACAAGTTGTAATACAACATAACGCAACGCCGCCGTTGCTGGGTGACTTCGGTAAAAGCTCAATATATAATCCGAACGTAAAAGAGTGCGACGCAAGAGAAGATGCCATTCTCACTTCGGCCCGGCCCAAAAATTTTCTAACCGCTTATTTCTATAACTTGTGTTTTTTAAAATATTGATGATGAAACAACTGGCTGTATTTTTATTTTTTGTCGGCTGCACAACTGCATCGGTTGCCCAAAAATTTTACGATCAAACACCCGAAGCAAAACATTGGGTTGACAGTGTATATAAATCGCTTTCAAAAGAGCAGCGCATAGCACAACTAATGGTGATGCGGGAAAGTGAATATACACCCAGTGGCCCAAAATATTACGACTCAATCATCATTGAAGACATAAAGAAATACAATATCGGCGCTATATGCGAGTTTCGCGGTAACCCGGTACAGCAGGCAAATTTTATTAACCATTACCAGGCAATCGCACAAACGCCTTTGATGGTTTGTATAGATGGAGAAACGGGCTTGGGCATGCGCATGACTGACAGTGTAATGAAATTTCCTGACCAGCTTACACTTGGCGCTGTGCAGGATGCATCGCTTGTTTACCGCATTGGAAAAGCGATGGGCGAGCAATGCAAACGTGCCGGCATTCAGGTTGATTATGCACCGGTGGTTGACATCAATAATAACCCGAATAATCCGGTAATTGGTTACCGTTCTTTTGGGGAAGATAAATACAAAGTGGCTTTGTTTGGAACTAAGATTATGCAGGGCTTGCAGGATGCCGGTGTGCTTGCCTGCGCCAAACATTTTCCCGGTCATGGAGATGTGGCGGTGGATTCGCATTTCGATCTACCTGTGGTAAATAAAACGATGGATCAATTGAATGCGCTGGAGCTATATCCTTTCAAAAAAATATTTGAAGCAGGTGTGGGCAGCGTAATGATCGCACATTTAAGCATCCCTGTAATTGATACTACGGCTCACCTGCCAACATCGTTATCACAAAAAAATGTAACCGGTTTATTACGCAATGAACTGGGTTTTAAAGGCATTTCATTTACAGATGCACTTGAAATGCAGGGCGTGGCAAAATATTACAAAGGCGGCGATGCATCGCTGCAAAGTTTGATTGCAGGCAACGATATGCTCTGCCTGCCCGGAGATATTGATGGCAGCATAAAAAAAATTCTTGAAGCAATAAAAAAGAAAAAACTTGATAAACATGATATTGAAGAAAGGGTAAAGAAAGTATTGCTGGTAAAATATCATCTTGGTTTAAATAATGCTCAGCCCGTTGATATAAATAACATTGCAGAAGACCTTAATAAAGAAGTGCCGCAATTGCGTACGGAAGCTGCTGAAAAATCTTTAACGCTTTTGAATTTGTCGCAGCCGGAACTGCTGCCTTTAAAGAAAAATACATCTGTTGCTTATGTGGGTATTGGGTTAACAGAAGCGAATGTGTTTGCTAACCTTATTCATAATTATTACAATGCCGACACTTATTATTTCGATTTTGCAGCCGATTCAGTAAAGGCTAATAGCTTATTAAATTCTTTGAAGAAGAAATATGAAACAGTGATTATCGGGGTGCATAAATTTTCAAAATTCCCGGCGAATAATTTTGGTATAAGTGCCGCCGCGGGTAATCTTGTTGCGGGTATTCAGCGATCATTTACAACAGTTACTTTGGTATTTGGAAATCCTTATGCCATAAAGAATTTTTGCAATATGCCAAACCTTGTAGCGTGTTATGAAGATGATGCAATTTTTCAACGTGCGGCCTTTGACTGGCTCAACGGAAGGTTTAGTGCTAAAGGTAAATTGCCTGTTACTGTTTGTAATAATTTCAAATTCGGTTATGGTATTGATCAGCCTTCTCCTGAGTTGCCTTCCGCCACACCAGAATCAGTTGGCTTAAGCAGTGCAACTCTTACCAGCATTGATGCTATTGCCAACGATGCTATTCAAAAACATGCAACGCCCGGCTGTGTTGTGCTGGCTGCAAGAAACGGGAAAGTTATTTTTAATAAAGCCTACGGTTACATGACTTACGACAGCACAGAACGGGTAACAACCAATACAGCCTACGACCTTGCATCGGTTACAAAAATTTCTGCAACAACAGTATCGGTAATGAAGTTATACGAAGAAGGTAAACTCGATATACATAAAACACTCGGCGATTATTTACCATGGGTGGTTGGTACAGATAAAGCAAATCTTACATTAGAAAATGTGTTGCTGCACCAGGCTGGCTTAACGCCTTTTATTCCTTTTTATAGAGAAACAATCGATACAGTAACCGGCATACCCAAGCCTGGGTTTTATCAATCTAAACCTGACAGTCTTTACAGCATTCCCGTTGCAGAAAATATGTATATGCGCAAAAATTGGGAAGACAGCATTTATGCACGCATATTAAAAAGCCCGCTTACACCACAGGGCAAATATGTTTACAGCGATAATGATTTTATTTTTCTTGGAAAAATTGTAGAACAGATAACCGGCAAAACACTCGATGTTTTTGCGCATGAAATTTTTTATGCCCCCATGCAAATGGCAAGTACCGGCTTTCTGCCCGAAGCAAATATTCCCTTAAGTAATATTGCGCCTACAGAACAGGAAAAATATTTTCGTTTACAGTTATTGCGTGGCAATGTGCACGACCCAGGTGCAGCCATGTTTGGAGGGGTTGCAGGGCATGCAGGGCTGTTCAGTAATGCCTACGATCTTGCAAAGTTGTACCAGATGTTACTGAATGGTGGCGAGCTTAATGGTGTGCGCTATTTAAAGAAATCAACCATTGATTTTTTCACAGCTTATCACAGCGATTCAAGCCGCCGGGGTTTGGGTTTCGATAAACCGGAGAAAGACAATGCTACACGTAAAGAACCGTACCCGAGCAAAAGTGTATCGCCGCAAACCTTTGGCCACACTGGTTTTACGGGCACCTGCGTTTGGGTTGATCCTGCGCAAGACCTTATCTATATATTTTTATCGAACCGCGTTTGTCCCGATGGTGGTGCCAACGGAAAGCTTGGTCAGCTTAATGTGAGGCCTAATATCCAGGAGGCAATTTATAAGGCCATTATCGATAAGCATTAATTATTTTTTGTACCGGGCTGCTGTAATGCTATGAAGCTTTCCTTGCGTCGCACTCTTGTACCGATTGATTATGAATTGAGCTTTTACCGAAGCGAATATTGCCGATTACAAAAACTGCAACGGCAAGAAAAAAGCAGGATAGAGAAGCCATCCTGCTTTTTTATTTACTTCTTTTTTCCCTTTGGCGGCAGTTGCTGCTGATTAGGATTGAGTTGCTTACCTCTGTTACCCTGATTCTTGTCGTGAGTCAGATTAGTTCCAGAGATTCCTTTGTTCGGATTTTTAATGTCCGCTTGATGATTTTTTTCTTTGCTCATCGTTAAGGTATTTATTGTGATGCTTACTCTGTTGCTGCGTTTTCGGCAAACCGCACTCTCGGTTTTGACTGGACTTTGAGGTTAACCAAATTCTTAGTTGGCGTTTATCCAATCATAAATGCCCCCTCTTAAAACAAACTTTGTATTTATTTATATTTGTCTTCACTTGAGCAAGCATGCCAGCATCTACCTTGGCAATCGTGCCAGCAGTCGGTGTATTCGCTACGCAACATTTTTTCTTTGAACTCATCTTCGTAAATCACTTTCGTTTTTTCAAAAGATGAAATGAGATTTTGTTTGTCGCTATCTCCACGAAGCCCGAAGTAGGGGAAGTGATGGAAGTAACCACCAAAAACTTTTTCGCTGTCTTTATGATATGCTCTTGTGTCAAGAATGTGGTAGTGCCACATTGTGTCAATTACATCTGTCGGAACAATGGCTGACTTCAAAAATTTTTTGTTCATGTGCAGAAAACGTTTGTATTCCACTTCTACTTCATCACATTTTTCTTTTGTCCAACCCTCACCCTCGTCAGGCAAAGACATTTTCATTTTAATCATTTCAAGGTCAATCGCTGCAATTTCAGGACTGATTCCTTTTTCATTAATTAGGAAAGAGATTCTCTCTACGCGGATTGGTTTTACCAAAACACTTGTTGTTGCTGTTTGCATTTTTGTTTGTGTTTAATTGTTAGATGATATTATTTATGTTGCTTGATTGAAGCCAGTAACGGGTCAACCACCTGTTTGAGTGAGAAGGAAAACCTTCTCTGCCGTGTAACATTCTGTGGTTGTCAATAATCAGCAAGTCACCTTCTGATAAAAGAAGTTTGGTTGGCTCTGCAGATTTAATTTCTTGCTCAAATTTCTCCAATGCCTTTTGGTGTTTGATGCAAGCAGGAATGTTTACTAACCATTCGGCATAGTAAACAGAAAGTTCTTCGTTGTCGTTGATTGAAAGAGGAGAAACAGAAAGTTTGTCTGCGTAAAAAACTTGGTGTGTCTTAACGCTGATTTCTTGAAGCAGTGATAAACTGCTTTCAGAAAAGTTTTGGAAAATCTTTTTAGAATCAACTAACAAGCTTTGTCCGCCAGTTGCTGATTGGCTATTACAAAACCAGGCAATATATTTTGCTGCGTTGTGATCGGTATGAAAACTCATACCTTGATTTGAAGAAAGTAATCGTGTGCTTTTCGGGTTTTCTTTTATTTCCGTTTTCTGAATTACTTGTCCAAGTGAAGAAAGTATTTCTTCTGTGTTTTCTGATTGAGGAAATTGAATGTGAGAAAATCCTTTCTCTGAAAGTTCACATTCAATTATTGATTTTGCTATTGCTAAAGTCATCATCTTTTGTTTTGATGATGTAACATTCTGCAACTTTTTTGGTGCTGTAAAGCAGAGAGGTTTTAAAACCGACTGAAAAAGTTAATGAGGAAAAAAACAGGGCTGAACACCTATTTCAAAAACAGATTTTTGATTTCCTTTCTCTTGTCCGCAGGAACTTTGTTTTTCTCAATCTTCTTTTCTCCATTGTCAAAGATGTATTCTGTAATCAGCTTTTCATCTTCAAAGTAAGTAAGTGAAATATTGAATAGATGACTCTTGCCAAACTTGTAAAATTTATCTTCCGGAAAACCATTTTGTCGGAAGTGTTCAAAACTTTTGTCAGCAATTAAGATTGGTTTCTTGTTGATGAAATAGAATATGTGATTTCCGTTTACTGCAAATATCATTGCAACCTCTGACGGATTGATAAGCATTTCGTCTTGGCCTTTTGGTTTCACTTTTACTCTCTGCGTTTTCTGATATTCCTTAACTCTTGGAATGAACATTTTTAAAATTGCATTCAGTTTAACAGGGTCAAAAGTTTTTCCGATTTCCTCAACTGGGAATTCGTTTTTGATTTTTAAGTTATCAATGCCTTCTAAAAAATTCTTTCTCTCTGAACTTAAAAACAGAACAGGAAGGTTGAATATTTCTGCAACATTTATTCCTGTGGTTGATTCACCTTTCAAGTAAATGTCTAAAAGCAAAATGTCGGGTTGGGTTTCTCTTACCTTCCGAATAAATGTTTCGGAAGTTTGTTCATACACAACAACAGTAACAGTTTGAATGGTTCTTAAACTCCTAACTAACTCTGTCAAAAAACTTTTCTCATCTTCTAATACAGCAACTTTTAACGGTGTCATTTTAGAATTGAATTGTTAGAGTTGAGTGAAACACATCTTCGGTAATGTTGTTCTTGATGTCGTATTTATTTGCAACCAAAAGTTCCAAACGCTTTTTCATATTAGTCAAACCCAAACCGCCTTTGGCGGTTGTTGGTTTTTCTTTCATTTTATTTATTACTGTCAGTTGAAATTCTTTGTCTGTGAGTTTCAAACTTATTTTCAAAGACTCTTTCTGTGTGATGTCGCCATGTTTAAAAGCGTTTTCAATGAAATAAGCTGTAATCAAATGAGGAATGCAAGGGGAAGAAAAATATTTTGAGTTCTTATTTACCTGTGAGTAGTCCTCTTTGATTGCGTCAATCTCAGAAATGAAAAGTTCGTTAAGTCGCAAATACTCTTGAATAAACCTAAGTTCTTCGTCAACTGTTACCAAATGATTATTGCCTTTATACAAAATGTATTCAAGCGTTTCAGACAACGAAGCAAGTCCTTTGTTGAGTTTGTTCGTGGTCAATTTTAGGTGAGCCAAAATATTGTTGAGTGTATGCGGCTGCAACTGAAACTTCAAATGTTCCGATTCAAGTAAAGCATTATCCACTAAAAGCTTTCGATACTCATCCGCAAGTTTCTGTCTGGTCTTTTGTTCTTTTTTTAGTTTGGTATAAAGCCAAATGCTAAATGCAATAAAAACTATAATTATAAAAACCAGGTCTTCGTTATTTTCCATTGTTAAGTTTATTCAATGCCGGTTATTTTTTGGTCTATGTGCTAAAAGTTAGCCATGGGATTTTCAATCGCAATAAATTTACGAACCTTATTCGATATTGATAATTGAAAATATTTTATGCCTCTTAATTATTCGCTTCGGTAAAAGCTCATTCATAATCCGAAAGTACAAGAGTGCGACGCAAGTAAAGCTTTATTCATATTCTTCAGCCCGGTTCAAAATTTATCCAACAAAAAACCCACCAATAATGGCGGGTTATAGTATTTACTTAGGCTGTCATCCTGAAGCCATCCGTGCTATGGCAAAAATCGTTTTTTATGCAGGGCAAACTTCAGAATGACAATATTTTTTATGGCGCAATTTATAAACTTAATTGTTTTTCCAGCATCATCTTGCGCAAATTAATTAAACCATAACGCATTCTGCCCAAGGCCGTGTTAATACTGCAATTGGTTGCTGCGGCTATTTCTTTAAAACTCATTTCGCCAAAATGGCGCAGCACAATTACTTCGCGCTGTTCTTCGGGCAAAGCTGCCAGCATATTGTGCATACGGTCGTACCCCTGCTGGCGGATCATTTTCTGCTCGGCATTTTCATTTACTACAACGATTACTTCAAAAACATCTTTGTTGTCGCTGGTTAAAATGGTGGGTGTACGTTTAACTTTTCTAAAATGATCCACGCAAAGGTTATGTGCAATACGCATGGCCCAGGGCAAAAACTTACCTTCTTCGTTGTAACGCCTGCTGCGCAATGTGTCAATAATCCTTACAAAAGTTTCCTGGAAAAGGTCTTCAGCGAGGTATTTGTCTTTTACAATAAATTGTATGGAACTGAACAACTTATCCTTGTAACGGGTTATAAGTGCTTCAAGTGCAGTTGAATTGCCATCCTGAAATGCAATTACTAATTCGGTGTCGGTAAACTCGTTAAACTTTCTCATATAAATGCTTTTTTGAGGTTAAAGCATGCCACTTATCAGCGAAATCGGGTAAGTAAGTGGAATGAGTAAAAATTTAACTTATATGCTTTGTATTTGTGAAGACTTAGTGAAATTAGACTTATTATTTATTCTAATTGCCTGCAAAATGTAAAAAAATTGTGAATTAATCAAATTTGATATTGCTTTGTTCAAGATACTTAATAAAAAAATGATACAGGAAACACCCGTAAAGAAGACCGGAAAAAAAATAAAAGAAAATAAATCATTGATAAAAGCGGATGAAATTATTGTTCATGGTGCCAGGGTACACAATCTTAAAAATGTAACTGTTGCTTTTCCGCGCAACAAATTAATTGTAGTTACCGGCGTTTCGGGCAGTGGCAAATCTTCCCTTACTATTGATACCTTGTTTGCTGAGGGCCAGCGCCGTTATGCTGAAAGCCTTAGTGCGTATGCCCGGCAGTTCATGAGCCGTATGGCAAAACCGGATGTAGATTATATAAAAGGCTTATGCCCGGCAATTGCCATAGAACAAAAAGTAATTACCAGAACACCGCGTAGTACAGTGGGCAGTATGACGGAGATTTATGACTATCTGCGCCTCTTGTTTGCCCGTGCCGGACATACGATTTCGCCTGTTAGCGGCAGAGAGGTAAAGAAAGATGATGTGGCAGATGTAATGAAAGCGATCCAGCAATTACCTATTGGTTCTAAAACTGTAATCATTGTTCCTTTTAAACAACATGCCAAAAGAGATATTCGTGAAGAGCTGAATATATTGGTGCAGAAAGGTTTTTCGCGATTGTATATATTACTGGATCAGTCAAAAACTAACCGGGAACCCGGAGAACTGTTTCGCATTGAAGAATTGCTTGAACTCGCAGATAAAGATCTGGGGGTAAAACTGATAACACCGAACTCAAAACTCAAAACCTTTGTGCTGATAGATAGAATCATCACCAAAGCCTTTGATGAAGATGACCTGCACCGTATTTCAGATTCTATTGGTACAGCTTTTTATGAAGGTGAAGGCGAAATGTATGTGGAAGTTAATGACAAAGATCTTTTGCATTTCAGCAATAAGTTTGAACTCGATGGTATACAATTCGAAGAACCCGTGCCCAATCTTTTTTCTTTCAATAATCCTTTTGGTGCATGCCCAACCTGCGAGGGTTTTAGCCAGGTGCTCGGTATTGACGAAGACCTGGTAATTCCTGATAAAAGGTTAAGCGTTTACGATGGTGCAGTTGCTCCCTGGAAGGGTGAGAAGCTTGGCTTGTGGCGTGAATATTTTATGAAAGGTGCCAAACAAATTGACTTCCCCATTCATAAACCTATTGCCGATCTTACTCCCGAACAATATGAATTACTATGGACAGGTAAAGGCAGTGCAGAAGGTATTAATGCGTTCTTTAAAGAAGTAGAACAGAATTTATATAAAGTACAATACAGGGTTTTATTAAGCAGATT
>JANXWM010000482.1 GCA_025351145.1 Chitinophagaceae bacterium | reverse complement strand
AAATATTTACTTTAACGGCGTGAACAAAAATTCATTTGCACATATAAGCGACAACGAATTGCTTGAAAAATTTTATGCCGACAAAAACAACCAGTGGTTGGGCATATTACTTCAGCGGTATACATTGCTGCTGCTGGGTGTTTGTATGAAGTATCTTAAGAACGAAGAAGAAGCAAAAGATGCCGTGCAGCAGGTTTTTTTAAAAGTAATTTCAGAGCTACAGAAATATAAGGTGGGTTATTTTAAAAGCTGGGTGTATATGGTGGCACGCAACCATTGCTTTATGCAGTTGCGCGACAAAACAGGAAGGCTAACCAAAGAAATAAATGAATCCCTTCAAATAGCTGATGAAGCACCGCAAACTGCTTTTCATATTGAGCACGATCTGCTGCTTACACAAATAGGCCAGTCACTGGAAGAACTGGGGCCGGAGCAAAAAACATGTGTAACTTTATTTTACTTAGAGAAAAAAAGCTATCAGGATATTGCTGCTGCAACAGGCTTTAGTTTACTGCAGGTAAAAAGTTTTATACAAAACGGAAAACGCAACTTAAAAATACTCATCGAAAAAAAGATGAAACATTAAATGAAAGACCCGGGCAACATATTTGAATTTGATGATGATTTAAATGAAGATCAGCTGAAGAAATATCTTTCAGGAGAAATTTCTGATGAGGAACTGCATGCCGTAGAAAAGCAAATGGCAGATTCTGATTTTGTAAACGATGCCGTAGAAGGCCTGCAGGCTTTTGGCCCGTCAAAAAAATTAGATGATTATGTAAGCCAGTTAAACAAAAATTTATCCCGCCAGTTAGATAGCAAAAAGCAGCACAAGGAAAAAAGAAAGATCAGGGATATGCAGTGGATCATTATCGCCGTAATAACCATTTTGCTTTTATGTGTACTGGCTTTTGTGGTGGTAAAAATGCAACGGGAAAAACAGCAATACAAGAGCACTCCGCAAAATCAGCTCATGTATAAACACACCACTAATAATAGCCCAACGCTTGTTTAATTTTTATTGGCCGAACAGCAGAATATCTATGAAGCTTTACTTGCGTTCAAAATTCCGTATGCCTCATCGGAACGCACTCTTGTACGGTTGGATTATGAATGAGCTTTTATCGAAGCGAATCGCAGAGTCCCTGCCACACGCAGGGCTAGAAGAGGAGACTGCGAAGAAGGAAAAATGATGATGAAATTCGCTGCTAATGGCTACGGCTTGGCGATGTGGTGGTATCTCAAGTTCCGTCAGCTTGGAACGTCAGCTGAACAATGATAACATATTAATGTTTATTAATTCTGCTCAACTGCGTTCCGTCTGCTGGAACTGAAGCTAAATAACGAACTACAGGTGATGCTGCGTTGGGTCAGCCGCAATAACGCCAGCCGCATGTTGTGGGCATGTGCTTCTTTTTTTACGTGTTTTTTTTGTTTTTAAAGTCTTCTATAAGTTTCTTAACTTCTTCATAAACATGATGCCAAGCATCTTCTATGCTTGTCCATTCAGGATTTTTTCCCCATGCTGATACTTTATTACCTTTTCTAGGTATACCATTGAAAGTATTTAAGATAGGAATATCCGTCCAACCACAAGACTTTAACACAATCGGAACTACAACACACTCTTTTCTCTTATGCCTTTCTACAGCATTGGTAAGTTCCACATCAATTATATACTTTGTATTTAAAAAATGGCGACTAATCAATAGAAAAATGACATCACAAGAATTAAGTTGGTTCGTAATTTCATCGTCCCATTCATCTCCAGCAACTAAATATGTATCATCCCATGTTTCTAATAAGTTATTGAACTTACTGCTTAGAGGAGCAAGAGTTTGTTTAAATTCTTCTAAGTAATTAACACCATCGACATTACTTTCTCCATCAAATTTGGAATAAGATATAAATGCTTTTAAGGGAGTATGCATTAATTGATTATTTAGTGAAATCGATGAGAGATTATTATCCTTATCTTTGGGTTCTATATAATTTTCACCGGTTATCGCCTCGTGAAATATCATAGAATCTTTTTCAAACGTTAGGAGTTTAAATAACGTATATCTTAACTGTATAATCCCTTTTCCGTTATCCAATTCTCTCGCTTGGTTATACGCCTTAATTGCTTCATCTTTATTTTGTTTATATTCTATTCCAAGTTTTGCCAATCCGGATAAAGCCAATCCCTTTGCAGCAGTAGCACTAGCATTTTTTGTACATCTAGAGATATAAACTTCTGCTTCATTTAAAGCCTTAGTAAAATGATCTATCGATGTAGAAACTTTACCCAGTAAACAACAAACGATGCCTGCTATATTATGTAGATAGTACGATGAATTTATGTTGCTTGCCAATGCTTCACTTATTGTCTCAAATGCTTGTTCAATTTTATTTTCCTCAATAAATATTTCTGTTAGAGTTTCATAGTAATCAGTTAATTTAATTCCTAAATCTTTTGCTTGTCGGAAAGCTTTATTGCATACGGTGTTTGCCTCCACTACTTTGCCTTGATAAAGAAAAAATCTCGCAAGTGTTTGATAGTCTCCCGCTTCGCCTCCTAAGTCAGCAATTTCCTTTCTTATTTCTATTGCTTCATTAATTGTTTTTATTGCATCATCAATTCTTGCCATATCAAAGTAGCAATCAGCTAATGCTGATAAATGATTCGCTTTCCAAAGAGGGTTACCAGATTCCTGTGCCAACTCAAGTGCTCTTTTGTAAAAGAAGATTGCCTCATTTCTATTTATCGCTCCAATAGCATTTCCATAGTTATGATGTTGTGCTTCGATTGAATCTATCTCCTGATAATGTTTACTTATTTCTAAAGCCTCTTTGGCATGTTCAATAGCATTTTCATAATATCCTAAATCTTTATAACTACTGGCTAAATTGTGGTGTGTAACTGCAAGATTTTGTTTATACCAAGGGTATTTGGTTTTTAATTCGTCCAATAACAATAAAAAAGATTCTAAATTTTCCAGTGGTGTTTTCAAATCGCTTTCGATAATTAATAAATTTCCTTTTATACGTAACTTTTCATAATCATCTTTTTCTTCTTCTAAATATTCAAGTAGCCTTTTTTGATGTTTGACGGCTTCATCTAAATCGCCTTTTCTCCAATACGAATTAGCCTGCAGTTCAATTGCGACCTTTTTTGTTGAATAATCAGAAGCAATTTGCTCAAGTTTTTCAGCCATTTCAAGTTTTAAACTAAACCCACCTTTTCTATCAAAGAAATCACTTAAATCTTGTAATGTATATTTTGCATAATAGCTGTCATCTGATTCTACTAGTAAATAAAATTCTCTTATTTGAGCAGTTATATCGTTTAATGTTTTCCACTCACTTCTTGGTAACCCAATCTGGTGCATATAGTCAGCAGCGATTGCAAATAATTCTTTTCTAAAAAAAATTAAATTTTCATCCGCAATATTTTTGTTTGGAATCCTTGATAAAGCATATTCTCTATCAAGCGGGTGCAAGTAAAATTCTCTTCCATCCATTCTTACAAAGTGCATATTCACTAATCTTTTCAGAGAACTTGTACTGTCAATATTCGGTATATAATATTTTAACAGGTAGTCTATTCCAGAAGGTAGTACTGGAAACCCATAGATGGCGAGGCCTTGCATAATCTTCTGATCGGTTTCAGAAAGACGATTGTATGCTTCTCCCACAAGCGTTTGAGTAAGTGTTTCGGTTGGTATTATTGTATTCAGTAAATCCTGAATTGACGTGCTTCTATCAGCACTTAATATAGCATAAAATGCTTCAAGTGCTCTGGGAAAACCACGTGTCTTATCCCTGATTTTCTTTAATAAGTCCAGACTTGCATCTTTTAATCCAAGATGTCCATCAGCATCCAACTCTCTAAGTACATTCTCTGCATAAGGAGATTCAAGACCTTCGTTTAAATCGATCGTCCGTTGACGCCCTGTTTCGATAAAATCAAAATCTATCGGCGGTACCTGGGTCGTAATAATAAATTTTATTTGATGGTTAGTTGTTTTTAATAAATGAATTAAAGTATCTCTCAACTCTGTGTCCTTAATACTACGGAGCTCAGGGTCAATTTTATCTTCAAAATTATCCAAAAGCACTATTATAGGTTTTGATGGCAGGAAATTCAATAACGTATTTAATTTTGAAATGACAGTTGATTGTGTATTTTCCTGTAGGGTCATTAAACGCTGTCTTTTATTTTCTTCAACAAGGAGAGATAAATCGGTAAACAGATTTGGAAAACTAATCGGTCTACTCCCAATTTCGTTCATGTAGATTATTCCAGAAATATCAATGCCTTCAGAGTTGTCTGGCAATAATCCCCTTTCCAATGATTTGAGCAATCTGCAAACCATTGCAGTTTTACCAACGCCACCCCTCCCAATAATTGTGTTAAACTTTATTGAATCACTTTGTAGAAATTTCACAACTAAGTCAGTTTCAATTATTCTGTCCTGAAAATAAGAAGGGGCGATTGTAGGCGGATTGTTAATTACCTTATAGGTTGGTACAGATATATTTGTTCTTTCCGGACGCCTTTCTCTTTCTATGCTTAACAGTATTCTTTCTTCCGTGCGTTTCGCAGATACTTCCTTGTTGTTGAGATACTGTTGAAGAGATCTAACTTGTTCATCAAGTAATGTAATTTCATTTTCAATTCTTTGTCTCGTCTCATCATTGCTATATGTTAAATCATTTTTAGCATCTTGTAAGTATTCATTTAACGTGTTAAGCTTTTGTTCAAAAGAATCAATTTCATTTAAATACTGCCTAAGTTCATCACTTTTATCGCTTTCATGAAAATGGAAACATTTTCGGTTTAACAACCGTGGGGGCAGATTTGGGGTCGATGAGTATTGGAGAGCAACTATAGGCTTTTTATATTCGATAGCTTTTTTTAATTCTTGCCTGCAGCGTGAGTTTTTTAAAGTGGCATTGTTGGTCAAGATTATGATAAAGCATTTGCAAGTTTGCATGGCTTCAATTACTTCTGAAAACAAATCTTCCTGGTCTGTCAAATGGATATCCAACAGCCAAGTCGAAAATTTTGGCAATCCAGTTTCTAATTTATTATGCAACGTCTTTGCAAAACCATATCCATCAATCTGGTCATATGAAATGTAGAGGTGGCTCATATATTTTTGTCTTTTGCGTTTAATTAACTGTGAACCCGCATTGCTGCTAAAACGAATATAGGCGTATTAAATCCCAAATCCAAAAAATGCCTATTGCCGCTGCTGGTCGCTGATCAACAGCATCCGCTTCGATTTTCTTTTAAATTTCCGCTTCGGTAAAAGCTCATTCATAGTCCAACCACACAAGAGTGCGACGCAACGAAAGCCTCATAGAATTCCTTTTGCCCGGTTCAAAAAAATGCTTTTAAAATACGCTGCGGTTTTATTAATCGTGTTTACTGCGGAACTGTACCTTTGATTTTTAAATTGCTTGTATGGCGCTTGATAAATTTGGTATTGCAAAACGCATTGCAAAAGAATTGAAGGATGGCATGTATGTAAACCTCGGCATTGGCATACCTACCCTTGTGGCCAATTTTATTCCCGAAGGCATGACGGTGATTCTTCAAAGCGAGAACGGTATACTGGGCATGGGCCCTTACCCAACAGAAGAAGAAGTGGATGCCGACCTGATTAATGCGGGTAAAGAAACCGTGACAATTATTGATGGCGGTGTTTTTTTCGACAGTGCGGAAAGCTTTGGAATGATACGTGCCGGCAAGATTGACCTTACCGTTCTCGGCGCCATGGAAGTAAGCGACAACGGCGATATTGCCAACTGGAAAATACCCGGCAAAATGGTGAAAGGCATGGGCGGCGCCATGGATCTTGTGGCAAGTGCTAAAAATATTATTGTGGCCATGCAGCATACGAACCCAAAAGGAGAAAGTAAATTGCTTGGCAAATGCAGCCTGCCTTTAACCGGTGTTGGCTGTGTAAAGATGGTGGTTACCGAACTAGCAGTGATGGATATTACCGCAGATGGATTTGTGTTAAAAGAAAGGGCACCCGGCGTAACTGTTGATGAAATAAAAAGCAAGACAAGCGGCCGTTTAATAATACCTGCTGAGGTTGCAGAAATGGAGATTTAGTTTTCTTTTTATAAGCCATAAAAAATAATCTTTAAATGTATTGATGAGCCCGGCAATAGATTTTTATGGCATCGCCGGTTGCGTCGCACTCTTGTACA
>JANXWM010000479.1 GCA_025351145.1 Chitinophagaceae bacterium | reverse complement strand
GCTGCGCGTGTTTAACCGCTTGGTTTTATATAACTTGCTGTACACGCAACCTACCGCTCCATATAATTCAGACTGTACAAGAGTGCGACGCAAGAGGCGATCACCAAAGAACAAATGACAGGCTAAAAAAATTCTTTTCTACATTTACAGCTATTAACTATACTGGCATGTTTAAATATTATTTCTGTTTCTTATCATTATTTTCAGTTGCTTTTTACTCGTGTAATAATCAGCCCGACACATTATTTACAAGCCTCGATGCAGGCAGCACGGGCATCAATTTTCAAAACACTTTTTTTGACGACGGACCGCTTAATGTGGCCAATTATATTTATTTCTATAACGGCGGCGGTGTTGCTATCGGCGATATAAACAATGATGGTTTACAGGATATATTATTTACAGGAAATATGGTTAAAAACCGGCTCTTTTTAAACAAAGGAAATTTTAAGTTTGAAGACATAACCACCAAAAGCGGTGTTGCTGATAAACAGGGCTGGTGTACCGGTGCAACAATGGCCGATGTTAACGGAGATGGCAAATTAGACATTTATATATGCCGCAGTGCAGATGTAAATTCCCGTATGCGGGAGAACCTGCTTTTTATAAATAACGGCGATCTTACTTTTTCTGAACAGGCAAAAAAATATGGCCTGGCAGATTCAGGATATTCTACACAATCGGCCTTTTTCGATTACGATAAAGATGGCGATCTTGATTGTTTTATTATTAATCATTCGGTGCAGAAATATACAGCAGGTGTGCAGGAAAACCCTGCGCTGCGTAATGAACACAATGATGCTTATGCAAGCAAATTATACCGCAACGATAATGGGCATTTTACCGATGTAACTGCTGCCGCAGGTATAACTTCAAACGTGCTCACTTTTGGTTTGGGCATCGCTGTATCAGACTTTAACAACGATGGCTGGCCGGATGTTGCAGTATCAAATGATTTTAATGAGCCGGATTATCTTTTTATGAATAACCGCAATGGAACTTTTACCGAAAAGCTTAGAAAATCAATGGATGATATTTCTCTTTATTCAATGGGTTCTGACGCGGCAGATTACAATAATGACGGCCTGGTTGATTTGCTGACATTAGACATGATGCCCGAAGATAACCTGACTATTAAAATGCACAGCGGCGCAGAGAACTTTGATAAGTTTCAATTTCTTTTTAACCAGGGTTTTTATTACCAGTACAGCCGTAATATGCTGCAGAAAAACAATGGTGACGGCACTTTTAGCGAAGTAGGGCAATTGTCAGGCGTTTCCAATACCGACTGGAGCTGGTCGGCGCTATTTGGCGATTATGATAATGATGGCAACAAAGACCTCTTTGTTACAAATGGGTATGTAAAGGATTATACTGAAATGGACTTTATGAAATATTCAATAGACCGGTTGATCCGGTCTATGCATAAAGACAGCTTTGATGCTATTCCTGTTTATATAAGCAAAATGCCAACGCACCAAATCCCGAGCTACATATTTCAAAACAACGGCAACGAAACGTTTACCAAAAAAACATCTGAATGGGGTTTTGATAAGCCAGGTGTTTCTGCAGGTGCGGCTTATGCAGACCTTGATAACGACGGCGACCTTGACCTTGTAATAAATAAATCGAATGATTATGCAGGTGTTTATAAAAACAATGCTGAAGAAATTGTAAAGAATAATTATCTGCGTGTTCAGCTTAAAGGCAACGCCGCAAATGATAGGGGTATTGGTGCAAAGGTTAAACTGTTCTGTAAAGGGCAGGAATATTACCAGGAACAATCTCCTGTGCGTGGCTTTCAATCATCTTCTGATCCTGTATTGGATTTTGGCGTTGGTAAGAATACTATAATAGATTCAGTTTTGGTTATTTGGCCCAATGATAGTTTTCAAAAATTCCTTAACGTAAAACCAAACCAAATACTCACCGTTAAACTTTCTGATGCAAAAGAGAAGTGGGTTTACGATACCCTTTCAAAAATAAAATCAACACTTCTTGAGCAATCAACATTGTCAAATGTGCAGCATCATGAAAATAAGTTCAGTGATTTCACGGTGCAGGGTTTATTGCCCAATTATCTTTCAAGGCAGGGGCCATGTATTGAAGCAGCAGACATTAATAAAGACGGGCTCGAAGACTTTTTTATTGGCGGTGCAAAAGATCAGCCATCTCAGATTTTTATACAGAACAGTAATGGAACATTTACGCTTAAAGCAGAATCATCTTTAAACAGCGATGCTAAAAGTGAAGATGTAGCCGCTGCATTTTTTGATGCAGATAACGACGGTGACCAGGACCTCTATGTTGCCGGCGGAGGATATGAATTTAATGAGAACGATGCTGCCTACCAAGACCGCCTTTATATAAATGATGGCAAAGGAAATTTTACAAAAAAGGAAAATGCTTTGCCGCAATTACTTGCCAGCAAAGGTTGTGTAAAAGCCGCGGATATAGATGGCGATGGTGATATGGATTTATTTGTTGGTGGCAGAGTAGTGCCGGGCAAATATCCAACGGCACCGCGCAGTTATATTTTAATCAATAATGGCAAAGGAATATTTACTGATGCAACAGCAAATATATGTGCCGCATTGCAGCAACCGGGCATGGTAACTGATGCTTTATTCGCAGATTTAAATAATGATAAACAACCCGATCTGATTGTCGTTGGCGAATGGATGCCGGTAAAAGTTTTCATCAATCAAAAAGGTAAACTGAGCGATGCATCAGAAACATATATTCATTTTGCAAGTACCGGGTGGTGGAATAAAATTAATGCCGCCGATATGGATGGCGATGGCGATCTTGATCTTATCATTGGCAACTGCGGATTAAACACGCAGTTCCATGTTGATGACAAAGAACCCATGAGCATTTACTACAAAGATTTCGATGGTAATGGCTCAATTGATCCCGTGCTTTGTTACTACATACAGGGTGTTTCTTACCCCGTAAATTCGCGTGATGATTTAACTGAACAACTCCCCGGTTTAAAGAAAAAATTTCTTGAATATAAAGTGTACGCCACAGCAACAATTACTGATATATTTAGCGCCGATCAGCTAAAAGATGCAGGCCTGCTTAAAGCGGAAACCATGCAGACCGTTTATCTTGAAAACCAGGGCAGTAAAGGGTTTGCGCTGCACACACTTCCGTTAGAAGCACAGTACGCACCAGTATATGCAATTGCAACAGCAGATGTAAACCAGGATGGCAAAAAAGATATGTTGCTGGCGGGTAACAACACATGGACAAGAATAAAATTTGGCCGTTACAGCGCCAATCACGGCGTGGTTTTACTGGGCAATGGAAAAGGCGGTTTTACGTATGCACCACAAACTGAAAGCGGTTTAAATATCCGTGGAAATGTGCGTAGCCTGCAGGTTATTCAAACTGGTAAAACGCAAAGTTTTATTGCAGGGATTAACGATAGCAGTGCATTGCTGATTAAAATAAAATGATGATCTTTCTTAGATAAGTTTTATGTTACCAGCAGTTGAATCTTTGGGCATCGTTCCTTGCGTCGCACTCTTGTACGGTAGATATTCTATTCAGCTTTTACCATAGCGTAGATTTTAACCGCAGAGATGGAAAGGTGCAGAGAAAATACAAATACTCTGCGGCTTTGCGCCTCTGCGGTTATTGTATTTTGTTCAGTCATAATCCAAACGTACAAGAGTGCGACGCAACGATGTTCAATTAATAAACTATAGTTGGGTTCAAAAATATATATTTGTATTAATTGCTTTTGCTGATAATTCCTGTTGTACTGATGCTGATCTTTTTTTCGCTTTGTAAAAAATTAAGCACTATCCATGTTTTCTCTTTTTTTATGCCATTGAGATGATGCAGCAAATCCTTTGTTGCAATGCCTTCTTCTGTAAGGCGGGTATAAATCCTTTCCTGGATTTTTTTAAATTCTTCTTCTGTAATGCCGGTATTTTTTTTGTTAAGGCACACATCGCAGATGCCGCAGTCTTTCACTTTGTTGTCGCCAAAATACGCCGAGATGTAATGGCTGCGGCATTCTTTTGTAAGCCTGATATAGTGAAGCATTGCCTCTATCCTTAACTCGTACTGCTGTTTGCGGTGCAAATAATTTTCGTGGTTAATGGTAAGAAACTGCGCCGGTGCACGGTTGATTAAAAAATGAATTTGCGGCGTTTCTTTTTGCGGCAGGTATTCAATAATATGCAGTGCATTCAATTGCTGCAGATCGCTTTTTACACTGTCGTAAGAAAGGCCGGCGAGCTTTGCAATTTGTTTTTCATGCACAGAAACGCGGGTATCTACGATGCCTTCGTAAGTTCGCAGCAAGCATTTCATTACGGGCTCGAGCATAGGGTGTGTTTGTTCAAAATCTACCAGCAATTCTTTGGGCGTTGTAAACTTTACCTGCGCCGGAAGGAAAATATTTTCATTGAATGTGAGGTGGCCTTCCTGCTCTAAAACTTTTAATACATTCATTACAAGCAGCACATCGAGATGAAAGTTTTTTACGTACTCGTTGAGGTCAAAATCGTAATATTTATTTTCGCCGAGGCCTACGGGTACCTGCAAATAATCAGCCAATGACTGGTACACTTTTCTTATATCGTACATTACAGGGAAACGCTGATCGGGCAAGGCTTCCAGCATACCAATATCTTCGTGCTGATAAAGCAAAACTGCATAAGCCCTTTTGCCATCGCGGCCTGTACGGCCCGCTTCCTGGTAATAGTTTTCAATGCAATCAGGAATATCGTAATGTATCACTGTTCTTACATCGGGTTTATCGATGCCCATTCCAAATGCATTAGTGCAAACAATAACCCTTGTTTGATTATTTATCCATGCTGCCTGTTTTTTGCTGCGCTCTTCCTGCGACAAACCTGCGTGATAATAATCCACAGAAATATGCTGCAGCAATAATAGCTGCGATACCTCTTTTGCAAGCCTCCTGCTTTTGCAATAGACGATACTGCTGCCGGTTACATTTTGCAATATGTCAATCACTTTATTGATCTTGCTGTCAACTTTAAAAACGCTGTAAGAGAGATTGGGTTTTTCAAATGATGCATGAAAAATGCCTGGTCCTTTAAACTTTAATTTCTCAATAATATCATCCTGCACCAATAGCGTAGCAGAAGCGGATAATGCCAATACTGGAATACCGGGCAATGATTCCTTAAGGTTTGCTAAACGTAAATAAGGAGGGCGAAAATCGTAACCCCACTGCGAAATACAATGCGCTTCATCAACGGCGATAAGGTTGATATTTAATTCCGGCAGATAGTCTTTGAAAAGATTTGTTTCTAAGCGTTCAGGTGAGAGGTATAAAAATTTAAAATCGCCATGCATCGCATCCTGCAGTGTTTTTTTTACTTCATAAAAATTCAAGCTGCTGTTAATTGATGCAGCAGATATGCCTTTTTTTTCGAGGTTTTCTACCTGGTCTTTCATTAAAGCAATAAGGGGAGAAATTACGAGGCACAAGCCATCTTTCATTAAAGCAGGAACCTGGAAGCAAACAGATTTACCACCGCCTGTTGGCAACAAGGCCAATACATCTTTGCCATCCAGCACTGATTGAATGATGTCTTCCTGCATGGGGCGAAAAACATCGTGCCCCCAGTATTTTTTTAGTATGTTTTGTGGTGATAACATATAAGTCAGCGATGAAGATACAACTCATCAAATGACTTTCTTCCAATTTAGCCTCACAGAATTCACCGCCAGCACTACATCGCTCAACCCCATAAGCAGAGCCCCGAATGTGGGGTTTAAAAATCCAAGAGCCGCAACAGGAATAGCAACCACATTATATAAAAATGCCCAGAATAAATTTTGTTTGATGGTTATGTAAGTATGCTTGCCAAGGCCGAGTGATAAAGGCAAATTCTTCAAACCATGATTCATCAAAACAACCTGTGCGCTTTGCATGGCAATCTGCGATGCATCGCTTAAAGAAATACCAACGGTTGCTTTAGCCAATGCCGGTGCATCATTAATGCCATCTCCCACCATTGCAGTTGGAGCAACTGAATTATAAGCTGCAATTTTTTCTAGTTTTTGTTCGGGTGTTTGTTCTGCTGCCACTTCATCAATGCCCAGTTGTTGTGCGACCTGTTCGCATTTTTCCTTTCTGTCGCCGCTTAATAAAATTGTTTTTATCCCTTTCAATTTCAGCATAGTAACAACTTGTTTTGCTTCGCGCCTTATTTCATCTGCCACATCAATCCAACCAAGCAATTCATTGTTACGGATTATGTAAATACTGTGTGTATCATCTTTCGTAAGCTGCTCTGCAACCTTGAATGAACCCGCAATAAATTCATTTCCTTCTTTATCAATTGCCTTCATCCCCAACCCTTTTATTTCTTCAATTTTACTCCAGCGTATATCATCTTTTATTTTCCATTCTTTAGCAATGCATTTTGCAATGGGGTGATTGGAATATTTTTCTAATGAGCAGGCAATCCGTTTAAATTCATTCGGATCAATCGTAAACCGAAAATCATAAATCGAAAACTCTCCGGTAGTAAGTGTTCCCGTTTTATCAAACACCACCTGCTTTATATCTTTAAAAACTTCCAGGCTTTTCGCGTTTTTAAAAAGCACGCCATTCTTAGCGGCGCGGCCTAAGCCAACTGCTATAGCGGCAGGTGTAGCAAGGCCCATAGCACATGGACAAGAGATTACCAGCACTGCAATACTTCGTAATAAACTTGCACCAAATCCAATATCAGTAAAGAAATAATTACCCAGCAAAGTAAGCACGGCAATACTTACTACCACCGGAACAAATATGGCGCTAATCTTATCTGCAAGTTGCTGTACAGGCGGCTTTTCTGTTTGTGCTTCTTTCACCAGTTTAAGGATATTGCTCAACACAGTATCTTCACCAACTGCGGTTACATAAGCTTTTATAGTGCCGTTTTCAAGAATGCTGCCACCAATTAATTTATCATTCATCTTCTTTTCAACAGGCATACTTTCGCCGGTAACAATGGCTTCGTTTATGCTTGCATCGCCCCATAATATTTTGCAATCCATAGGCACGTGCTCACCGCTTTTGATCAGTATTAAATCACCCACTTTAAGGTTTGTACTTTCCACAGGGAAAATATGTTCGTGGTGCTGGTCATCATAAGCGATCATGTTGGCTGTTCCCTTTTGGGTAACGGCCAATTTTCTTAATGCTGCCTGTGTGGTTTCAACAGATTTATCTTCCATCCAGTTGCCAAGAAAAACCAGTGTAATTATTGCCGCAGCAGTTTCATAAAACATGTATTGTTCTGCTTCGCCAATGATAGTTCCATATAAGCTGTAACCGAATGCCGCAGTTGCTCCAAGTGCAATCAGTACATTCATATTGGGTATGCCTTTCAGCAAGCTTTTTATAGCGCTTCGGCCAAAAAAATCCATGCCCACAATAAAAACCGGAATGGTTAATGCAAGTTGAACATAAGGGTTCATTAAGGCCATAATATGCAAGCCGGGTATCATGGTCAGCAGCATTGGCGCGGTAAAAATGATGCAGAATAAAAAACGCTGTAAATGATTTTTAAAAAGCTTTTTATTTTTTGTTGCAGCGCCTGTACCATTCACTACATGATAACCTAAACTGTCAATCCCTTTTTCTATTTCCGGTTTGGCAATATTACCGTTCATATCAAAACTTACATCGCCGCCAATAAAATTCACTTTCACATTTTCAAGGCCCTTCGCTTCAAGGTACTTGTGAATACTGAGTGCACAATTGGTACAACTCATACCTTCCACTTTCCAGTTCACTTTTTCCATCAGGATTATTTTTTAAGTAATAATTTTTTATTTTTTTGAGCCAGGCAACAAACCATTTTTCATCGTCTGTTGCGTCGCACTCTTGTGCGTTTGGAACAGTGCTGAACACAAGGAGCCTAACCTGGATATATCTCTTACATAACTTATGCAAAGTTACCCGGCTATGACCTAACCATTTTTTCTAAAGAGGGAATATCTTTTTAACGTGGTTGCAATAACCGCAGTTTTTATGTGAAGAAGCGGCCAAAAAAAATGCGCCATCCTTTATGTATCGTGCAACCTGACTGCATTTGAAGTGCTCAATAGAATTACATTAGTAGAAGAGTGCGACGCAAGGAACGCTTGATAGCAGTTAATCAGCCCGGTCTATAATATAAAAGAATGATTTTTATTTGCAACAAATTTTTTATCATCGCCCTTTGGGTTGCACTCTTGTACGTTCCGAACACTATTCAGCGATGCGAAGAATTATACCAAATACCCAAATAAAGTATCATCCTTATTAAGCTCAGTGTAATCAATATTATATTGTTTCATTTTAATCAATAAATCTTCATAGTCATGCCTTGATTGCAATTCAATACCAACCAATGCAGGCCCGCTTTCTTTATTTGTTTTCTGCATGTATTCAAACTGGGTAATATCATCCGTTGGGCCAAGAACATAATTCAAAAATTCTCTTAAAGCGCCGGGTCTTTGTGCAAAGCGCACAAGGAAATAATGTTTCAAACCTTCGTACTGAAGTGAGCGTTCTTTTATCTCCGGCATGCGGTCAATATCGTTGTTGCCGCCGCTTACAATGCAAACCACATTTTTGCCTTTTATTTCATCTGCATAAGCATCAAGTGCAGCGATGGACAATGCGCCTGCGGGTTCAACAACTATGGCGTTTTCGTTGTATAATTTTAAAATGGTAGTGCACACTTTTCCTTCGGGTACAAGATGTATTTCCTTCAGGGCTTTTTTGCAAAGCGGATAGGTAAGGTCACCAACACGTTTAACAGCGGCACCATCCACAAACCGGTCTATTGAATCCAACATTACAGGATGGCCTGCTTTAAACGCTTCATACATAGCGGGAGCTCCTTCCGGCTCCAAACCAATGATGATTGTTTGCGGCGATACAGCATTAAAATAACTGCCAACACCCGCACTTAAACCGCCACCGCCCACAGGTATAAATAAATAATCAACGGCTGGTAAATCTTCAAGAATTTCAACGCCAACTGTACCTTGACCTTCGATAATTTTATAATCATCAAAAGGCGGAATAAAAGTCATGTTATTTTCTTCTGTAAACTTTTTTGCAGCAATGGCGCAATCGTCAAACGTATCGCCTGTTAAACGTATTTCAATAAATGCATCCCCAAACATTTTTGTTTGATTCACTTTTTGTTTGGGTGTAATAATGGGCATAAACACAACACCCTTTATCTTAAGCTTATTGCAACTGTACGCAAAACCCTGTGCATGGTTGCCTGCACTTGCACATACAACGCCACTCTGTAGTTGAATTGCAGGCAAGCTGCTCATCATATTGTAAGCACCCCGCAGTTTATATGAGCGAACAATTTGCAAGTCTTCCCTCTTTAAATAAACATGGCAGTTGTATCTGCGCGATAAATTAACATTGAGCTGCAGCGGTGTTCTGTTGATTACAGTTTGTAATCTTATAGCGGCATCTTCAAAATGAAGATTGGATGCTGAATTAGTTGCTGTGTTTATCATAATTATGTTTACTAAATCGGTTAAGAAACAAAAACGCAAAGGTTGTTAAGCTTTGCGTTTTGTGTATTTGTATTTGCTCAATTGATTTCTGAACGTACAAGAGTGCGACGCAAGAAAAGCTTAATACTTATTCTTGCTTCTGGTTCAAAAAAATACTACTGATTTTCCGGACGCAATGAGCGCACAGTTTTACCGGCCTGCCACATTTCGCTTTCACGAAGTTCTTTTAATTCTTCTTCCAGTTTAACGCGGTAATCTGCTTTGCTGTTGCTGTCGATTGACCGCTGAGATTCTTTGCCTGTTGCAACACTCTGATACAATTCCTGGAACACAGGAGCTGTTGCATCGCGGAATTTTTTCCACCAGTCCAATGCGCCACGCTGTGCAGTGGTGCTGCAGTTGGCATACATCCAGTCCATACCGTTTTCTGCAACCAATGGCATCAATGATTGTGTAAGCTCTTCAACTGTTTCGTTGAATGCTTCAGAAGGTGTGTGGCCAGCATCGCGAAGCACCTGGTATTGTGCAGCAAAGATGCCCTGAATAGCGCCCATCAATGTGCCGCGCTCACCGGTAAGATCGCTGTAAACTTCTTTCTTAAAATTGGTTTCGAACAAATAACCGCTGCCCACTGCAATGCCCAATGCAATACATCTTTCTTTTGCTTTGCCTGTTGCATCCTGAAAAATTGCAAAAGAACTATTTAAACCACGGCCCTGCAAAAACATTCTGCGCAAAGAGGTACCGCTGCCTTTTGGTGCAACAAGAAAAACATCCACATTTGCCGGCGGAATAATGCCTGTTTGCTCGTTGAAAGTGATGCCAAAACCATGAGAAAAATATAATGCTTTGCCGGGAGTTAAATGTTTCTGAACCGTAGGCCACAGCTCAATTTGAGCTGCATCGCTCAACAGGTAGCAGATGATGGTGCCACGCTCTAAAGCCTCTTCAATTTCGAACAAAGTTTCGCCGGGTACAAAGCCATCGGAAATTGCTTTATCCCATGTCTTGGAACTCTTGCGCTGACCCACAATTACGTTGATGCCATTGTCTCTCTGGTTCAGTGCCTGGCCAGGTCCCTGAACACCGTAACCAATTACTGCAATCGTTTCATTCTTTAAAACTTCCTGCGCTTTTGCAAGTGGAAACTCTTCACGTGTTACTACGTTTTCTTCCACGCCGCCGAAATTTAATTTTGCCATGTTGCTTTGTTTTGTTGCCCCCATCCCCTGAAGGGGGGTTTTAATGATTATTGTTTTTAAAAGCTCCCCTTTAGGGGTTGG
>JANXWM010000465.1 GCA_025351145.1 Chitinophagaceae bacterium | reverse complement strand
CCACGGGGTTGGGAGCCGCTGTGGATGCGGCTTCGCGTGGTTACAAAACTTTATTGATTGAGCAATACGATTTTGCAAAAGGTACTTCGAGCAGGTCAACCAAACTGGTGCATGGCGGTGTACGTTACCTTGCGCAGGGCAACATAAAATTAGTAATGGAAGCACTGCGGGAAAGGGGTTATTTAATTAAGAATGCGCCGCACCTAAGTTCGGTTTCTGCTTTTGTAGTTCCTGTTTATAGTTGGTTTGATAAATGGTTTTATGGCATAGGGTTGAAAGTGTACGATATACTCTCCGGTAAACTGAGTTTGGGAAAAACAAAGCTGCTGAATAAAAAGCAAACCGCTGAACAGTTGCCCGGTATAGACAATGCAAAATTAAAAGGCGGCATTCTTTATTACGACGGACAGTTTGATGATGCAAGACTTGCCATTGAACTTGCCTCCACCGCTGCAGACAATGGTGCAGTAATGCTAAATTACTGTGCGGCAAAAGGATTGATAAAAACCAATAATAAAATTACAGGACTGCTATTTGAAGATACTTTAAGTCAAATTACTTATGAGGTAAAATCAAAAGCAGTGATCAATGCTACTGGTGTTTTTACAGATGCGGTGATGCAGATGGATGAACCGGAAGAAGATAAAATGGTTGCTCCTTCGCAGGGTATTCATTTGGTAATTGATAAACATTTTTTTCCCGGCAGCAATGCCATGATGATACCAAAAACAGATGACGGACGTGTACTTTTTGCTGTGCCCTGGCATAATAAAGTGGTTCTTGGTACAACAGATACGCCGGTGCCGGAAATTTCTACCGAACCAAAGCCACTGGAAGAAGAAATAGAATTTGTGTTACATCATGCCAATCTTTACCTGGAGAAAGATATTGTGCGCAGCGATGTGCGCAGCATGTTTGCAGGGTTAAGGCCACTGGTAAAAAAGAAAGGGGCAAAGAATACTTCTATACTAAGCCGCGACCATACCATCATTGTTTCAAAAGCAGGACTGGTAACGGTTACAGGCGGCAAGTGGACTACTTACCGCAAGATGGCAGAAGACGCTGTAGATAATGCTGTCTTTGTTGCAAAGCTTGAAAAAAGAGATTGTGTTACCCGCAGTTTTGCGATTGGTAATAAACCCGGTGCCTGTATTAAAAATGAAGGTGACGATTTTATACACGCATCATTTGCTTTTACCAAAAAAGATATTGAATGGTTTGTGGAAAATGAAATGGCCATGACTGTTGAAGACGTATTGGCAAGAAGAACAAGACTGTTATTCTTAGATGCAAAAGCCGCTATAGATGCAGCGCCATCCGTTGCAAATACCATGGCCGGGATAATGCATAAAGACGATCAATGGATAAACGAACAGGTACATTCGTTTACCCAACTTGCAGCACAGTATTGCTTAAGTTAAAAAACAAGTTTTTATAAAACCTGCAACTATAAACTACAAACCATAAACTTAAAACTCATGACAGCTTTCATCGGCGAAATCGCAGGCACAGCATTACTCATCGTACTTGGCGATGGCGTTGTTGCCAATGTAATACTCAGTAAAACAAAAGGCAATAACGGAGGTTTAATCGCCATCACATTTGGCTGGAGTATGGCAGTATTTGTAGGCGTATATGTTTCCGCGGCGGCAAGTGGTGCGCACCTCAATCCTGCTGTAACCATTGCACTGGCCTATGCCGGAAAATTTGCCTGGGCAGAGGTGCCTATGTACATTGCGGCACAGTTCATCGGCGCCATGATTGGTGCCTTTCTAGTATGGCTTGCATACAAACAGCACTTTGATGAAACAGAAGATGCCAGCATACAGTTAGGCGTGTTTTGTACAGCACCTGCCAAACGCAGCAGGCTGCATAATTTTATTACAGAATTCATTGGCACGTTTGTGTTTATGTTTGCCGTATTGAGTATTACAAAAGCATCTTCAAGCCTGGGTTCGCTCGATGCGTTGCCCGTGGCGTTTGTGGTACTTGCAATAGGTTTAAGTTTGGGCGGGCCTACAGGCTACGCCATCAACCCTGCACGTGATCTTGGGCCAAGAATTATGCATTTTATTTTGCCCATTAAAAATAAAAAAGACAGCGATTGGGGTTATAGCTGGATACCCGTTCTTGCACCCATTGCCGGGGCATTACTCGCCGCATTTGTATATGGGTTGATAAAATAATTTTTTGAACCCAACGCCTGGAACACAGATGGAGCTTTACTTGCGTCGCACACTTGTACT
>JANXWM010000463.1 GCA_025351145.1 Chitinophagaceae bacterium | reverse complement strand
GACTTCTAATTAGCACAAGAATATTAGGAGTTTACATATTTATTGTTAGTATAATAATCATTATCATTCCGAGTAAATTTAATTATCAATTGTCAAGTCGCAGACTCATTAATACTGGAAATAAAGTTGCTCTTTATACATTATTAACGACCTGCCTAACATACTTATTTTGGCCATCTCTTTGGCAAAACCCAGTAGTTAATTTTTTACAAGCCTACGAGAACATGAAACAATTCAGATGGTACGGGCAAGTATTTTTTATGAATGAATTCATTCAGGCTGGTAATCTACCCTGGCACTATGCTTTGACGTGGATAGGAATTACAATCCCTATTTTTTACCTAGTATGCTCTATTATCGGCACATTATACATTATAATTCAAACTCTACAGCACAGATCGATTAATAAGAATAAATTGTTTCTTATTATGGCTTTGGTTATCCCAATAGCATCAACAATTGTTCTAAACTCAACACTCTACAATGGCTGGCGCCATCTATATTTTGTAACACCCTTTCTTATTATTCTATCGCTTTATGGAATTAGGTATCTGATAGGAGTTATTATCGTCTGCAAAGAAAGGACCGCAATAAAGGCTTTTGCAACAGTTTTAGTTCTATTTGGTGTGCTGGAAATTATGAGCACAATTTATTTTATGGTTAAACACCACCCGTACCAATTTGCGTATTTCAATGCTATAGGTAAAAGCAAGATAAATTCATTCGAAACGGATTATTACGGATTAACTTATAAAGATGCTCTAGGTTATATCCTTGAAGAGCAAAAGACAGCAGACAAGATTGAAATATGCAGCCCTCATCTTGCTGGGCAAATAAACAGGTTTTATTTTAAGGAAAAGGAGTATTCAAAGATAGAATATACCGATCTGCAATCATGCAAATATTTCATAACAAACCCATTTGTTAGTTCTCTTGATTATGAGAAATATAAAAGCAATGAATTCCCATACAATTGTCCAAAAGTGTTTTCTGTCAATGTTTTGAATAGTGAGCTAGTGATTGTTTATAAATTGAAATAACTTACTCTTTTTTGAGAGTGATTACTGGATTTAAGCTATTCATTTTATGCGCGGGGAACTTTTATATTGACAATCAGATAGGCCGACATACGGACGGTTAGTGCCAAAAGAAACAGAAGGGCAACAATTACTAGTGATCTGTTTGAAATCATCATCGCTACTGTAACCTTCGCGTTTATTAAAGTGTTGAAAAGTGGTATGGAAAAGTAGATAAAGGTTCCGCTCAGTATAATTGAGAAACTGAATAGCACTGAGGTTTCTCTGAAAAAGGCAGACAGTATGGAATAAAAGTTGCTCCCTAGTATCTTTCTAATTTTCATTTCTTTAATCTTGTTAACTGCCTCTGAATATGAGAGTCCGAAAATATTTAAAAAGGCAACTCCAAGAATAAAAAAGCCAACTATTGAAATGACTTTTAGTTGCGACCTGTTTCGATAATTCGTAATAGGAGTGTAGGGATTTTCACTTGTGTAGAAAAAAACATCCTCTAATTTTTCAAGATAGATACCCAGTTTATCTGGAATATGTGGAATTATAGATTTGCTGTACTGATTCAATTTTACTGACAGTTTTTTTTCGCTCACTCCATTTGTTGATTTTATATAAGTCAAGCCAATATTTGAAAAAGGATTGGAATCAGTTAATGTTGCTTTTGAGATTAGCAAATCAATATTTAAGTGCGACATACCATTAATATCAAATACACCTAAAATTTGAATAAGATGATTATCATATTCTATGACCTGTTGTTTAATATTACTATCCTTTTTGAAGTTATTGAGATAAAAACTCCTGCTAACAAGCGCAACATTTGGAGTATTGATATTTTTAAAGTCATCGAATTTTTCAATTTTGAAGTTAAAGATTTTGAAAAATGATGAATCAATGAAAGCAACCCTATTTTGAATCACCCAATCCTGATTGATCTTGATTTTTACTTTACCGGAATAGACGATGTGAGTAGCTTCAGTTATTTCTGGAATATTCTCTTTGATTTTTGTGTCAAAGTCACCCAGTGTTGGCAACCCTGGTTTTTTTGTAAAAATATGATCCATCGATACCCGATATATATTCTTACTCTCGCTATGCTGCTGGTCTGCCTTAGACTCAAAATAAACAAAAGATGATATATATAAGAATAAACTTATTCCGCATGAAAATGCAATTATACTTGCAAACGTTAAAAACACGTTTTGCTGAAAAATCTTTAAAAGCTTATTCATTTTTTCTGAATTAATAAGTGGTGGTATAACATTAATTTTTCATAATACTGTTGAGGCATTTAAGAATATTATATGCCAATGGTAGAAGAAAATGACATAAGCTCCGCTGTATTCTTACAGCCAGTTTTCAGCATAATATTTTTCCTGTATGACTCAATAGTATATAGCTCTAAATCTAAATCTTGCGCTACCTCCTTATTTGTCTTACCTCTATAAAGCAAAGAAAGAACTTGAAACTCTCGTTCGGTTAATTTTAGACACGATCCACCAACTTCATTGCTCCGGCCCAAGGTGATGTAGGAGTTGGCAATTCCAATAGAGTCATTGTTGAATGTAAAAATGTCTAGGGCTCTTTGTAAGTACTCCATACTAATGAAGTAACTTTCGTTGTATGAATATATGCTCGACAGATTTCGATATGCAT
>JANXWM010000412.1 GCA_025351145.1 Chitinophagaceae bacterium | reverse complement strand
TAACCAACCTTCGCGATGCAGATATGCAATTGGTAAAAGAAGTATTGCTCACCGTACAAAGAACCGGCAATACCATGCTTGCTCTGCAAACCATGCGCAAAATAGAAACGGTGCTCAACATAAAAAGCCGCCACGAAGAGCCCATCAATTTCCTCTACACTTTATTAAGCGATTACAACCACCTCACTGCAAAAATGTAATAAGTAATTTTTATTGACCGGGCTTTGTCCCGAGCCTTCGGGATTTCATAGCATCGCCTCTTGCGTCGCACTCTTGTACGACTGGATTATATATGGAGCTTTTACCGAAGCGAAGATTGAAGCATTAAAAACGTATTGGCGCACTATCTATCCAGGAAACGCACTATAAAAGTATTGAAAACCAATGATCGTATTCTTTTTGGATTTGGGATTTAGTACGCCTATATTCATGTTGTACGCCATTTTTTTGGAAACCCTATTCTGTAGCAAGTTTCCTTACCATTTTTGTTTGACAATGATTAATTTTACCTAAATTTATTAGCACAATCGTTTGACAATGGAAATATTTGGTACAGATAATCATAAAATAATTCACGGTGACGCTTTAGAAGCTTTACAGACACAGGTTGCAGACAATTCTGTTGACCTTTTTTTTGCTGACCCACCTTACAACATTGGCAAAAACTTCAACGGACACATAGAAAAATGGGCGACAGAAGAAGCCTATTTAGAATGGTGTTACGAATGGCTTGACTTGTGCATTAAAAAACTTAAACCTAATGGTAGTTTTTATGTAATGACAGCGACACAGTTTATGCCATATTTTGACATCTTCCTTCGCAAAAAATTGGATATTCTTTCAAGAGTTGTTTGGAGTTATGACAGTTCAGGAGTGCAGGCTAAAAAATATTATGGTTCAATGTACGAGCCTATTTTATTTTGTGTAAAAGACAAAGACAATTATACTTTCAACGCTAATGAAATTTTAGTAGAAGCAAAAACAGGCTCAAAAAGAAAATTAATTGACTATCGCAAAGCTGTACCAACAGTTTACAATACGGAGAAAGTTCCAGGGAATGTTTGGGATTTTGCAAGGGTTCGTTATCGTATGGACGAGTACGAAAATCATCCAACACAAAAACCAATTTCTTTAATGGAAAGAATTATTAAAGCAAGTTCCAAAGAAGGCGATTTAGTTTTAGACCCATTTTCAGGCACTTTTACTACTTGTGCAGTTGCAAAAGAATTGAATAGAAGGTGCATCGGAATTGAGATGCAAGATGAATATGTAAAAATTGGTTTAAGAAGGTTACAATTAGCCGAAGAATATAAAGGCGAGAAACTTCAAAAAGAAATCCGCACTTTTGAAACTGACAAAATCGCAAGCATAAATCAACAAACATTATTTGAACCTAATGGAACATACATTCACGGCTAACATAAAATCAATTTTAGACAGCAAGTTTGGAAAAGATGCAGAAGAAATATTTAAGAACAGTAACTTACTTCAGTACATTAATTTAAAGACACGTTCAGCAAACAAGGGTTCTAAAGCCCGTTCAAGTTTTGCCAATCTTTATGCTGTCTATGTAATTCTTGAAGATTATATTGCTCAAGGCTTTGACAAGAAAAGCGGCTATGCAAAGTATGAAGGTGCTGCATTTGTAAAACTCTTTACAAGACAAAGAGAATTGCCATTTGGTAATAAATTACAGAACCACGCCTTGAACAATCGTATGAATTCTGAATTTCAAAAATACTTTCCGAGTTCAGAGATTATACCCATTTTAAGAAACCTTGAAACGAACAGATATTGGATAAATGAAAATTTACTCAAAATCAAAGTTGGTAAGACAGAGTATAACTTGGCATCGGTAATCATTGAAATTATAGACGAGTACAGCAAGACAAAACAAGATGCTTTTCAACGCTTCATAAAGGCTTGTGAAGAAATGCAGGAAATTGAAAGTTCAAAACCTGAACAGGTTATTGAATTTATTAGTGGCTTACTTGCACCTAATGTTGATGCAAGGCTTTTTGAAATTGTTAGTTATTCAATTTTAAAATTCTACTATAACGACCAGCATATATTTTGGGGCTACGAAATTGACAACCTCACCAAAGATAATTTAAAACTTTTCAAGACAGGAAGAACCAACGCAAATGACGGCGGAATTGATTTTGTAATGCAACCATTAGGGCGTTTCTTTCAAGTAACAGAAACCCTTGATTTCAAAAAATATTTTCTTGACATAGACAAAATTCAAAAGTTCCCGATAACCTTCGTTATCAAATCAGACGAAGTAGTTGAAGACCTTTTGAGCAAAATAAAAGCCAACGCAAACAAAATTTATTTGGTAACCGCAATAGTTGACAAGTATATGGATTGCATTGAAGAAGTAATCAATATTCCAATGCTAAATCAACGCTTTAGCGACACAATTAAGTTGGGCTACTTGAATAATATTCTCAACGAAATTATCACTCAAAGCAAAGTAGAATTCAACTACACCGACACAGAAGGACTTGACGAGGAGACCGAGTAAAACGGCGTACAACATGGGTATTGCTGCAAGTGGGGCTTGACCTTGTAATCTTCAGCGTCAGCAACGTGGCATCTTTTGTTCGGGCAGGACGTTTTTCAATTTAGCTTTTAGTTGTTATCTTCATCATCAGTTTTTCAATCAGCATTTGTTCCGGGCTGGACATTCAATGAATTCCCCACCTGCAGCAATACCTGTCCGTTACCTGCAAGGCTATGACGACCCTACAAACTTCAAACTTTCTTGACATTCTAAAAATTACCCCCCTAAATCAATAAAGTCTTTACATTATTAAATGACCCCACCAAGCCCACCCACCACCCAGACAAAAAAGCTTTAAAATGAAAGGGGTTAAATTACACCTTTTGCAACATTTTAAAACTTGACCTGTCTAATTCAATAAGTGAACTTAAAAGATGAAAAAAATATAGCAGACCAACCTCTGGTTGAAAAGGTATTACGTGGCGACACTAATGCCTTTAAGACCGTTATGAAAAATACAGAAGGTTTGATAGCTCAAATTATCTTCAAAATGATACCCAATGCCGAAGACAGAAAAGATATTGCACAAGATATTTACTTAAAGGCATTTCAAAAATTGGGGAGTTTCAAATTTCAAGCAAAACTTTCTACTTGGATTGGGAAAATTGCTTATAATACATGCGTTAACTATCTTGAGAAGAAAAAATTATTACTTCTCGACAATAACAGCGACGAAAAGGAATCTGACAATGAAGCATTAGAAAAACTGAATAACAAAATTGACACTTTTAGTAATGAAACCGAAAAAATCATTTTTAAAAAGGAGCTTTCAGAAATTTTAAAAATTGAAATAGATAAACTTTCTCCAGTTTATAAGACATTAATAACCCTTTATCACAATGAAGAATTAAACTATTCTGAAATAGCAGAAATAACCGAACTACCCGAAGGAACGGTGAAAAATTATTTATTCAGGGCAAGGAGAACACTAAGAGATAATTTATTGCTCACTTATAAAAAGGAAGCGTTATGACAAACAACCATCTTAACGATGCTGAGATTCAGCAATATGTTTTGCAAAAAACAAATTGTGGCGTTGATATTATAGACCATATTCAGCATTGTACAAATTGCAAAATAAAAGCAGAGCAATATAATCTACTGTTTGAAGGAATTAAACAACAGGAAAAACCAGTTTTTGATTTTAACCTGGCTGATTTAGTTATGCAGCAATTACCCAAATCACAATATAAGGGTTCCTACGAGAAGTTGTTTTCTTACTTTATTATTTCCATTTCCTTTTTTTTCGTTTGTGTTGTTTTCTATCTTTTTGGCAACAATTTATTAAACCTGTTTTTGGGAATTACACCGATATTAATTGGCTTAATAATTACTACAGTTACAAGTCTTTTAGTATTCCTGTGTATTGATATGTATAGAAAATATCAAACGCAAATGAAGGCTTTAAATTTTTATTGAAATATTGCAACATTAAATACTGTTGCCTGTCTAATAAAATATAAACTTAAAATAAACGAAATGAAAAAGATTATAAGTATAGCGGCAATAATCGCAACACCATTCTTTGTAAATGCACAAAACAGCGGCACTGTAGCTATTGATAAAGAAACTTTTGGCGAAATATTCCGTGTCTGTACTACCATTTTTACAGTCGGTCTATTTATGATATTTATTTTAACACTCCTAAAGCGAATTATGGAATATCGCCTTAAAAACAAAATTGTGGAGAAAGGGATTCCTGAAAATATAGCTGCATCTATTTTACAAACGAATCCTAAAGAAGACAGAAATATTAACATTAAATGGTTTGCTATTTTAGCAGGCTTGGGTATTGGACTTACAATTATTTATTATACTCTCCCTTTGGGCATACACTCTTTGGCTATTATGGCTTTCTGCATTGCTGCCAGCTTTTTGGGCTATTTCTTTTTTCTTAAGCAATCAGAAAGATAAAACTCATCATTTAAAATAAGAAAGATATGAAACTAATTACATTACCCACTTTGTGGGACAGAAAATATATTGTCATCCCCACAATATTTGTCTTGTTTTGCCAAATAATTTGTGCCCAGCAAAAACAGACAATAACAAAGGCAGATTCAGCAAGGTCAGATGTCACCTTACTAACCCCTGAGTTTTTAAGACAAGATTTTAAAACATTCAAGGACTCGTTACAGAAATTACATCCGAGTTTATATCGCTATCAAAATAAAGATGTATTAACTAAGAAGTTTGATAGCTGCTATGCTACGTTAAATAAACAAATGACAGTGATTGAGTATTATAAAGTAATTAGTTTTCTCGTTAGTGCAATTGAAGATGGACACACGTCTTGTTTCTTACCTCGGGAAGCAGTAAAATATTTGCTTAGTGACAAAGTTTTTCCTTTGCAATTAAGGTTCATTAACAACCAAGCCTACATTCCTTGTGAAACAAAAAAATTTCCTTCAGCAACTGAAATAATTTCAGTTGACGGAGAATCGATTGGAAAAATAAAAGGAAAACTATTTAGCTACCTTCCATCTGATGGAAAAATTGAAACAGAAAAATATTGGGAAATGAATAAAGGAGACAACCCATTCTTTATATTATATTACTTGATTTACGGCCAAAAGTCTTCATTCAATGTTAGGTACAAAACTCAAACAGGTAAGATAGAATCAACAGTTATAAACGCAGACAATTTTAAAAATTTAGAATGTTTTCCAAAACCCGTTGATATTGACAAATACTTGCTTTTAGATTATCGGCAAAACAGTACAGCCATCTTGACTATAAAAACCTTTAACGAAGACTTTCTTAAAAAATCAAACGAAGATTTTGCTAACTTTTTAAAGTCATCGTTTCAAGAAATTAATCAAAAAGGGGTTAAAACACTAATCATTGATTTGCGTAACAATGGTGGCGGACAAGACAACTTTGGTTCATTGCTTTACTCATATTTGACAGACAAACCTTTTTCTTATTATGCGTCCTTAGAATCAGTATCAAAGAAATTTACTACCTCAGACCATTCGAATTTAGCTATACAAAAACCAAGCGAAAACAATTTTAAGAACATGGTTTTGTTCTTAATTAATGGCAAAAGCTTTTCTACGACAGCAGAGTTTTGCTCAATTGCCAAAAGTAATAAACGAGGTAAGTTTGTTGGTGAAGAAACAGGTGGAGGATACTATGGAAATACATCAGGCGAAAGAATAACAATCGTTTTACCGAATTCAAAAATCAAAATTAATATCCCGTTGGACAAATATGTTATGGCTGTTCAAAAAGCTAAGTACAAAGACAGGGGAATAATTCCAGAGTATACTATCGTCCCTACAATTAATGACGTTATTATAAACAAAGATGTTCAACTAAACTTTGCACTCAAATTAGCAAAGGAAAAATAAAAATTCAAAAGAACGGCTCCGACAGAAGCCCAGCAGGTAGTCGAGTAAGCAAGGGGAATTTCGCCCCCCGCTCCTCACAGAACCGTACGTGAACCTCTCGATTCATACGGCTCTTCAAGATGATGATGGCAATTAATAAGCTGGGCACACACTCCAATGAGCAAACAAACCGGGCTGC
>JANXWM010000408.1 GCA_025351145.1 Chitinophagaceae bacterium | reverse complement strand
TGGACACTTGGTAGCAAGTACAAGTGGATGAACCTTGTGGCAGTAATTGAAATTGCTGTCATTTCTATTTACTTCATCCTGCCATTCTTTACCCAGGCTCAAAGCCTTTGCTGCAGCCAGTTGTACAGGAAGAAACATTCCGCTATCCATATTGCTTTTAAAACGCAGTACTTCATCAATTCTTTCTTTTGCGCCACATAGAACACCTACACGCCAGCCAGCCATATTCTGAGATTTGCTTAAAGAGTTTAATTCGAGCGCTACATCTTTGGCGCCTTCTACACTTAATAAACTCATTGGATGTTCATTAAGAATAAAGCTGTATGGATTGTCGTGACAAATAAGGATATTATGTTTTTTACCAAACGCCACTAATTGTTCAAATAATTCTTTTGTCGGTAATTTTCCGGTAGGCATTTGCGGGTAATTGGCCCACATTAATTTTACTTTCGATAAATCACTTTTTTCCAAAAGATCAAAATCAGGGAAATAATTATTTCCTTCTTTTAATTCATAATCTACGCAAACACCACCCGCTAATTTAACTGCGCTTCTATATGTTGGATAGCCTGGATTTGGTAACAATGCTTCATCTCCATTATTTAAATAAGTCATACAGATATGTATAATGCCTTCCTTGCTGCCGATCAATGGTAATATTTCAGTATCAGCATTTATTTCAACTTTATACCATCTTTTATACCAATCGCTAAAAGCTTTCCTAAGTATAGGGGAACCTTTATAATTCTGGTAGCCATGCACATTAGGTTTAATGCTTTCTTCGTGCAATACTTTTATTACATCAGGATGCGGAGGAAGATCGGGACTGCCGATACCAAGGTTAATAATATCTTTACCCTGTTTATTTAAACCATCAATTTCTCTAAGCTTTGTAGAAAAATAGTACTCACCAATACCTTCTAAACGGTCTGCCGTTGCAATCATATATATCAATTTTCAATGGGTACAATACTAACTTTATAACTCCCAGGTAATACCTTTTTTGTATATCCCTATTACAATAATTTCTTCGGTTAATGGTTTAAGCGATTCCAGCATTTCATTAAACTGATTAACTGTTTCAAATTCTATATCGGCATGAAATCCATAAGTAAAATCACCCGTTGCAATGGTAAAACTTTGAAGCTTCGCTAACTTAATACCATAATCGGCAATCTTAGTTAAAACTTTAGCGAGGCTGCCCAATGAATTATTAGTATGGAAAGAAACTGAAGCCTTGTTTGCATCTTTTACTTCCTGGGCCTTCTCCTGGGATTGTACCACAAGAAAACGGGTGTAATTATTTTTTAAAGTTTGTATATTAGGAGCAATTATTTCAAGCTGGTACATCTCTGCGGCTAATTTGCTGGCAATAGCTGCAATATGTTTGCTTTTATAATGCTGGATACTTCTTGCACTCGATGCTGTATCCTCTGCTTCAACTAATTTCCAGTTGTAATTATCAAGAAACCTGAGGCATTGCTGAATGGCCATAGGATGTGAATGCACTTCATGAATATCTTCAAGTTTTACACCCGGGTTAACCATCAGGTTTTGATCTATCTTTAAAGTTAACTCGCCGGTTACACGAAGGTTACTTTTACGGAGCAGGTTATAATTTGCCAATATACTGCCTGCTATAGAATTTTCTATCGCCATAATGCCGCCATCACTTTCGCTGGTATTGGATGCAATATTTACAACATCTTTAAAAGTTGCACATGGAATTACTTCAACATGCTTTCCAAAATATTGCTCGGCTGCAACCTGGTGAAAACTTCCTTCGCAGCCCTGGATCGAAATCTTTGTAGCAGTACCATTTAAATGGTTGCCGTTCATTTGTTTTGGATTCATTGGTTTTTCATTTTAATTTTTGTAAGCCCTTTCGCTTTTACTAAGGTTTTTCGGGGGGATTAAAAAAAATCCCGGTCTGTTAAGACCGGGAATATATGCTTGTTGATGTTCAACTTTAAATTTTAGCAAATACAACCCGGCCTGCTTTTATAAAATAAAAGTAGTAAAAATAATAGAAGTTGTATTTTATTGATTCACCCATTAAAACAAATGTAGTGAGAATGTAATTGCGCACAAATTTATTTTTAAATAAATAAACGCACGTTAGTTTAAATTATAGTGCTCCTGAAATATTAATTTATGAACCCGGCTGTGATGCATTGCTGATCGTTCCTTGCGTCGCACACTTGTA
>JANXWM010000401.1 GCA_025351145.1 Chitinophagaceae bacterium | reverse complement strand
GGGCATTGGGAATATTACTGACCGTTCCTTGCGTCGCACTCTTGTACGGTTAGATTATTAATGAGCTTTTACCGAAGCGAAGAAGCCGGTCTTACGGCTCAAAGCCGTAAGACCATTGTTACCGTTTTCCTGCTTAAAATATTTTCACCGAATCGTCTGAAGGGCATAAAAGTATTGAGCATCAATAAACTGATTTTTTTGGTGTGCGGATTTAGTTCGTCTATTTTTGAGTTGGCAGCAATGCTTGACACTTCCACATTTCAGAAGTTCATGCCGACAAAACAAAAAAATAACTGCTTAAATGGGATTTGGATTTAACTTAATTGGCTTTCCTATTTTAATCCTAACGACTATTGGACTTCTTATTTATTTCTTTGCTTCTAAAAAGAAAATTGCATTGAAGATTTTGGGAGCAATTTGGGGCTTGATAATTTTAGTATTTATTTCAGTGGTTATAAGTGACTATTATCGGGCACCAATTAAACTGACCAAATCTGAAATTATCGGAGATTATCATATTGACACGAACTTCTTTACAGGGACAAATGCAAAATGGCAATACGAACATTACAAGTTTACAATTACACCGACCGACAGCATCTATTTTTTTGTAACAAATAAAGACACCATAAAAAAGATATTTAAAGGCAAATTGAAATATTCAAGTGGATCACCTGACTTGTGGTCTATTCAATTCGACACAACATATCATGTTATTAAATATCCGCCCACACTTTATCGTGGACACAACAAATTCTATTACGTTTTTAAATCTGACATCTATGGAAACATGTTTTTTAGAAAAGTTAAGAATTAAACCAAGCAGCTTTCAGGTGATACAAAAGCACATGGAGACAACAACCGATTTGGCAAAAAACTGGCTGATGGAAAAAGTCTGGACAATCAGTGTCTCGTCCAGAAATATGCGGACTCTAAAACAATAAAAAGGGATAAGTGCTTTGCTTCGATCTTCGCATCGATAAAAGCTCAGTCATAATCCTACCGTACAAGAGTGCGATGCAAGAAAAGCTTCATAGCAGCAATGCAGTTTGGTTCACAAATCTAAATAACTGCTACCATTTCTTTAAACAACTGAGTAAGCTTTGGTTCTGCTTCTTTTGCTGCGGCCAAAACTTCTTCGTGTGTAATTTTATTTTCTTCTTCGCGAATGCCAATATCGGTGATCACACTCACCGCAAAAACTTTTAATCCGGCATGCACAGCGGTAATTACTTCCTGCACCGTACTCATACCCACGGCATCGCCGCCAACAGCTTTTACCAAACGGTATTCTGCATGGGTTTCAAAAGTGGGGCCGGTAACGCCGGTATAAACACCTTCTTTAAGATTGAAACCCAGCCGCTCACCAATGGCTTTAGCTTTTGTTATTAATGCTTTGCTGTAAGGCTCGCTCATGTCGGGGAACCTTGCCCCAAGCGTTGCTTCATTTTTGCCGATAAGCGGGTTTACAGTAAAGAAGCTGATATGGTCTTTTATGATCATGAGGTCGCCTACATTAAAGCCGGGGTTTACGCCGCCTGCTGCATTTGAAACCAGCAAAGTGTGCACGCCAAGTTGCTTCATTACCCTTACGGGATAAGATACCTGCTGCGGGGTATAACCTTCGTAATAATGGAACCTGCCTGCCATTACCGCTACTCTTTTTCCGCTTAATGTGCCCATTAATAATTTTCCGCTATGGCCTTCTACTGTACTCACAGGAAAATGTGGTATATCGCTGTAGCTGATTTCTTTTTCAATATTTATTTCGTTTACAAGGTTGCCTAAACCGCTTCCAAGAATAATACCTGCTTCGGGTTGCTGCGGATAAATATTTTGAATAAACGTAACTGTTTCTTCAAGCTGTTTTAATAATAATGATTCCATAAAAAATATACAATTGAAAATGAAAATAACGTTATGCAGACAAATATACAGGGAGCGCATTTGAACAAAATGAAATCTTTCGGGAGAATCTAAAAACGAACATTTATTTTTATCAAAATTAAAGAACAGTTGAAAAATATTTTTGGTGTTGCATTGTTTGTTTTGGGTATTGCAAATACAGCATGGGCACAGCTTTGCCAGGGAAGCCTTGGAGATCCTGTTGTTAATATCACCTTTGGGTCAGGGCCAAACCCCGGTCCAAAACTCGCTGCGGCAACAACCAATTATGCATTTATAAGCTTCGATTGCCCCAATGATGGTTTCTATACAGTCATTAATAAAACTGCTGCCTGTTTTGCCAATAGCTGGCATACATTAAATGCAGACCATACCGGCAATGCCAATGGATATTTTATGCTGGTAAATGCATCTATACAGCCCAACGATTTTTATGTAGATACCATTCACGGACTTTGCACCAACACTACTTTTGAATTTGCGGCCTGGATCGCAAATGTTCTTTTGCCGGGTGCCTGCAACAGCGCCGGTATACAACCAAATATTACTTTTGGTATTGAAACAACTACAGGCACTGTAATACAAACTTTTAATTCAGGCGATATACCTTCTACAGCAACACCTACATGGAAACAGTATGGTTTTTTCTTTAAAACACCAGTAGGTGTTTCAGATTTTGTAATCAGGATGCGGAACAATGCACCCGGTGGCTGCGGTAACGATTTAGCATTGGATGATATTACCTTTCGCCCCTGCGGCCCTAAAGTAACAGCAGCAATTGCAGGCAGCAGTTCTTCCGTTATGAACCTCTGCGATGGCGATACTGCCAGTGTAACCTTTACCGGCAGCACTTCTACCGGCTATACGAGCCCCGCTTACCAGTGGCAGTTAAGTACAAATAACGGAGCTGCCTGGAACGATATTCCTGGTGCAACTTCAGCAAATTATAAACGAACTGCCAGCGTAGTTGGCAGCTACCAATACAGGCTTGCCGTAGCAGAAGCTGGTAACCTTGGTATTTCTACCTGCCGTGTAGTTTCCAATGCAATAACAGTTATTGTAAATAATAAACCAACAGCAAGTGCAGGTAACGACGGGCCTAAATGTCCGGGTACAGCTGTTAACTTAAGCTCAGGTGGTGGGGTGCTATATTCCTGGGCAGGACCAAATAATTTTACCTCCGCCATTCAAAACCCTGTCATTAATCCCGTTGCTGTAGCCGCTGCCGGAAAATATTATGTTACCGTTACAAGCAGTGTTGGCTGTACGCAAAAAGATTCAACCATACTCGCTCTTTTTCCAAAGCCGCTTGCACAGTTTGCATCTTCCACGCCAGCCTGTGATGGCGGCAATATTCAGTTTACGGATCAGTCAACAATAACCGCGCAAACAATAAAGCAGTGGTACTGGAATTTTACAGATGGAGCCACTTCGGTTTTGCAAAACCCTGCACATACATTTTCTCCTGCCGCAACTTATCCCGTAAGGCTCGTAGTTCAGTCCGGCGATGGTTGCAATAGTGATACGCTTATTAAACAGGTTACAATTCATGATCTGCCGCAACCGGCTTTTATTTTGCCCAAAGTTTGTCTTGCCGATCCCTTTGCTCAGTTTATTGATTCATCATTTATCGCGGATAATTCCTCCGCACAGTTTACTTATGCCTGGAACTTTGGTGACCCTTCTGCTAATGCCGGCAACCCCAATACATCCACACAAAAAAACCCACAGCATTCCTACTCTGCTATTGGTGTGTATAATGTTGCATTAACAGTAACTTCGAAAGACGGGTGCATAAATAATATCCTTAAACCCTTTACTGTAAATGGTTCTTTACCAAAATCCCAGTTCGCAATAAATGGTGCCGGCAATCTCTGCAGCAACCAGCAGGTAAGCATTACCAATAATTCAACCGTTAATTTTGGCAGCATTACAAAAATTGAAGTGTACTGGGATTTTCAGAACGATCCAACACAGAAAACGGTGGATGATAATCCTGTTCCGGGTGCACAATATGTTTTTCAATATCCCAATTTTGGTTCGCCACTTACCAAAACTTTTCAAATACGGTATGTTGCTTATTCCGGTATAAACTGTGTAAATGAAAGCTCGCAGAATATTACTTTAAACGCAAGTCCGCAGGTACAGTTTAATGCGCTTAATGCAGTTTGCGAAGAGGTTCCGCAGTTTCTTATTACACAGGGTAAAGAACTTACCGGCATTGCTGGCAGTGGCGTTTACAGTGGCGATGGCACAAGTGCCGGTGGTACATTTTCACCACGTTTGGCTGCTCCCGGTTCGCATACGATCCGTTATACTTTTACCGCTGCCAACGGCTGCAGCACATTTGCCGATCAGGATATTATTGTTTACCCTCAACCTTCTGTAAGTGCAGGCCCCGATAAAACATTACTCGAAGGTGGCCTTATAACCCTTGATGGCAGCGGATCCGGCAACAATATTTCCTATGCATGGTCGCCCAATATAAGCATCAATAATACCGTGATCCCTGTGCCCGAAGTTTCACCCATTGATGATATTACTTATAAGCTCACCGTAACTTCTGCGGACAATTGCATGAACAGCGATATGGTTTTTATAAAGGTGCTTAAAACGCCGGTAATACCCAACGCATTTTCCCCAAATGGCGATGGTATAAACGATACATGGATCATTCAGTATTTAAATTCTTACCCCGGTGTTGATGTGTCGCTCTTCAACAGGTACGGGCAGTTGGCGTTTCATTCCATTGGCTACAGCAGCCCGTGGGATGGTACTTACAAAGGTAACCCCATTCCCGTGGGAACATATTATTACATCATCGACAGAAAAGTGGCAGGCGCCAAAAAATTAGCTGGCTGGGTAATGATATTGCGTTAAATTTTTTTGTGCCCGGCAAAAGAATATGCATTGAACGTTCCTTGCGTCGCACTCTTGTACTTTGAGAATGCGATTCAGCTTTACCGTAGCGTAGATTGAAGCGAATGGATCGTCAGTTGAGGTGGTCAACAAACGCGGAGCGGGTTTGGAAAATGTTATGGTTCCTTGTAATAGTTAAGTTCATGTCTGCAATAGAGTAGATTTTTTAGAGGTTCTGCAGATGCAGGTTGGGGAACGGTAATGATGATTTCTTCGATGTTGTAATTGGGAAAATCAGCAATAATTTCTGCAGCTATTATTGATGCCAGTTCAAAGTCATCCTCAGTTGCGTTTGTATCAAATACGCATTTTAATATTATCGTCTCTTTTTTTAATTCAACTGACCCGGATCTAAAAGGTGGAGTAATGTTACCATACAATGCTCTTAGTCCACTAAGAATAAGCAATATATCTTCTTCAGTTTTCAAGATTCTCTTTTATAAAGTTTAGATGCATTCACTTGTATTGCCGCCTGAACATGTATTTGTAATATATGAATAACAGATTCGTAAAGCCAATCAAATAAAATGTATTTACGCTTCAATCTTCGCTGCGGTAAAAGCTTAATAAAGAATCCGAACGTACAAGAGTGCGACGCAACAAAAGCTACATTTTTGTTCCTGAGTTTGGTACATAAAATTCTTTACTCCCTTTTGTCTCATCCCGATTATTTCGGGAAGGGATTGGGGGTTATAATTCCCCTTTCTTCATTTGGTCCATAGCATAATCAGCGGCCCTTGCAGTTAACGCCATATAAGTGAGCGATGGGTTTTGTGTTGAGGTAGATGTCATGGATGCGCCATCTGTTACAAATACATTTTTGCAGGCGTGCATCTGGTTCCATTTATTAAGCATGGATGTTTTGGGATCGTTGCCCATCCTGCATCCGCCCATTTCGTGGATATCCAGTCCCGGCGCCTGTTTGGAGTCGTTTGCTTTAATATCGGTAAAGCCTGCTTTGGTGTACATCTCGGTCATCTGCTCAAAAAAGTCTTTGATCATTTTTTCATCATTGTCATCGTATGCAACATTGATATCGAGCAACGGTATTCCCCATTCATCTTTCTTTGTTTTATCGAGTGTAATAGTGTTGGTTTCTTTGGGGATGGTTTCGCCCATCATTTGAGAACCCACATACCATGGACTCAATTCTTTTTCAGAAAGCTGGTTTTTTAATTTACCGCCAAAGCCATTGTTGTCTGTGTTAATGTAACGGCCACCACCAAAGGTTACCGCATAGCCGCGGAGAAAATCTGTTTCCTGTTTATGCAAATTTCTAAAGCGCGGTAAGTAAGCACTTGTGGGGGTGCGGCCATCCGTGTTAGAATCTAATAAACCTTCATACTTCGCCGACATGCGGGCACGGTAATTATGAAACGCAAAATATTTTCCAAGCACGCCGCTGTCATTGCCTAACCCATTTGGAAAGCGGGATGAAGTTGAATTGAGTAAAATAAGATTGGTATTTAATGCAGCCGCATTTACAAAAATTACTTTGGCTGAATACTCGATCACTTCTTTTGTTTTTGAATCAATCACCCTTACGCCGGTAACTTTTTCTTTCTTATCGTCATAAATAATTGACTGCACTACAGAGTACGGACGAAGCGTAAGATTACCTGTTTTTTCGGCCCATGGAATAGTGGAAGAATTGCTGCAGAAATAGCCGCCAAACGGACAACCGCGTTGGCATAAATTTCTTTTCTGGCATTGGCCACGGCCCTGGTCTAAATGTATTTGTGCGGGTTCTGTTAGATGCGCACAACGTGCATAGATAACATTGCGGTCTTTATAATTTTTTGCAACCACATCTTTAAAATATGTTTCAATACAGCTCATATCCAATGCCGGTAAAAACTCGCCGTCCGGCAGGTTGGGCAAGCCATCTTTATTGCCGGATATGCCTACAAATTTTTCAACATAGCTATACCATGGCGCAATGTCTTTATAACGGATGGGCCAGTCAACAGTATAACCGTCACGTGCGGGACCTTCAAAGTCAAAGTCGCTCCAGCGTTGGGTTTGCCTTGCCCATAACAAAGATTTTCCGCCTACCTGGTAGCCCCGGATCCAGTCGAAAGGTTTCGCCTGTACATAAGGATGTTCCGTATCTTTTACTACAAAATGCATTGCATCTTCCCTGAAGACATAACACTTGCTGGCAACAGGGTTTGCTTCTGTTATTTTATATGGAACCTGGCCGCGGTGCTCAAATTCCCAGGGCATCATGTTGGTAGTAGGGTAATCTTTTAAATGCTTTACATCCCTTCCCCTTTCGAGTACCAAAGTCTTTAAACCTTTCTCTGTAAACTCTTTTGCAGCCCAGCCGCCGCTCATGCCGGAGCCAATTACAATTACATCGAATGTGCGGTTATTATTGTCACCCATATTATTAAATTAGAAAGATTAATATTAAGCAGTTGTTACAGGAACGCAGCCATGAAAGCGGCCCGGTACCAGTTCATACACCCTTACTTTGGTAAGATAAAATTGCGAAGCAGTATAAGCCTGAATGGTTAACTGTTTCATTTTGCCGTAAAAAAATGCAAGCTCGTTGCCTTCGTCTTTTTTTGCTTCCAGGATGGCTAAAAAAGTTACTTTATGGTCCTTGGCGCTGTCAACAAACCTGTTTACAAATTGCGCAGTAAATGTCTTGTCAAATTGCTCAAGGCCTTTTACAAATTTTTGCTGGTCCTCGGGTTTGGCGCAATCATCTATCATTTTCAAAGCAAACAGGTGAGCCGATATATCTTTTGCACCCGGCGTTGTGGTTTTTGGAATAATTGCTTCAGCCAATTCAGCCAGTAATTTTTCCTGGTCTGCATCAATTTTAAAATTGGTAAGAATAACGGAAGCCTTGCTTTTGTCTTCCATGCACGAAGGTATTAGTGCAGCACCCGCGGCTACTGCAAAAATCTGTTTAATGGCATAACGCCTCGTTTGATTCATATATAAATTGATTACTGTAAAAATAAGCCAATCGCATTACCGCGAAGATATTTTTACCATCATTTCTTCTGCTGCAATATCCCTAAATATTCAACCCACGGACCAACCGCTGCTTTATACTGATGCGCTATAACACGTGCAATTTGTGCAATATGGTTCAGGTCATGCACCACCCATGTTGAAAGAAGCTGCGACAAACTTACTTTGCCAAAAGCAGGGTGGATGCCGGTTTGCTGCAAATCATTTTCTGTAATATTTTTTGAACGAAGCAGTGCAATATTTTTTGAACGCAGCAATTTAAATTGATCTAAAAGTTCTGTCAATGATTTGCCTTTGCATTCTTCAAATTGTGCGAAGCGGTTAAAGAGTTCAAATTTTTTATCTGCTTTGTCACTAAGAATAATTTCTGCTCTCGGCATCCAATCCGTTTTTTCTCCATGAATAAGATGGCCGATAATATTATACACGCTCCATGTTTCGCCACCTTCGTTGTTCATAGTCCAGTCAGCAGAAATATGGCGCAGCATTGCATCAAGAACACCCGGTGTGCGTTCCAGAATTTCTATTGATTTTTCGATTGTAAAATTCATGGTTTGTTGTTTTATTTATGGGCCTAACTGTATTGGTTCTATGAAGCTTTTCTTGCGTCGCACTCTTGTACGGTTGGATTATGAATGGGCTTTTATTGTAGCGTAGATTAAAGCGAAACAGGTTGCCCCTCCGGGGCAAGGATCATCTTTTTCATCATGCTTTTCTACAAACAGGTTACGCCGCTGGCGTAGCTGATTTTTATTACAACGTTATTATTTGCC
>JANXWM010000341.1 GCA_025351145.1 Chitinophagaceae bacterium | reverse complement strand
ATTTGGTTTAGGGCTGCAGTACCAGCTAAACCGGTACAGCCAATTCTACGGTAATGCATCGCAGGCTTACAGGCCGTACCTCTATGCCAATGCAACACCTGCAGACCGCGTAGATAAAATTGATGAAAACCTGAAAGACAGCAAGGGGTACGATATTGATCTTGGCTATCGTGGTCATTATAAAAATCTATTGCATTACGATATTAATGCGTACTATCTTTTTTATGGCGACCGCGTAGGATTGGTAACCCAAAAAAATCCTGATAATACTTCGTACCTGTACACAACAAATATTGGTAATTCTGTATCGAAAGGTGCAGAACTTTATATTGAATTTTCTTTACTTAAGCTCTTTGATAAAAAACAGAATGCAAACGATATAAGATTGTTTAATTCTGTTTCCTATAACAGTTCAAGATATACAAGCGGCGAAATAAATAAAGGCGGTATCAATACAAGCCTTGCAGGCAACTATGTAGAGAATTCTCCTGAATGGATCAACAGAACAGGTGCTGATTTGCAGTTTAAAAATACCACGGTCAGGATACAGTACAGCTTTACAGGTAAAAATTATAATGATGCATTCAATACTGTTTCAAGCACAAATGGCGTTACCGGTATGCTGCCCGCATACCATGTTTGGGATATGTCTTTTAACTGGCAACTTACAAAGCAGTTCAGGCTTTCCGGGGGCGTAAATAATTTTACTGATGAAAAATATTTCAACCGCAGGATTACTTTCTACCCGGGGCCTGGTATTTTGCCTGCTGATGGTTTAACTTTTAATCTTAGTTTTGGTATAATACTTTAACATAACTGAAAAACCCTTATATGGCTGAAACAACCATTTTACGGCAGTATATAAATGTTGCCCAATATAAAAAAGCCTTGTCATTATCTTCGCCTGTAGGTTGGACAAACAGGTTTGCACTGGCAATTGTATATCTATGGTTTGGTTTTTTTAAAATCATACATCAATCGCCGGCCCAGGAACTTGTAGCCAATCTGCACAAGGTTACTTTTGTGCATTCTATCCCCTTCAATACATTTATTATAGGCTTAGGGTTTGTCGAATGTTTTATTGGCATCTTGTTTTTATTTCCAAAACTTACAAAGCTGGCATTTATTGTTTTTGTGCTCCATATCAGTACTACATTTTTGCCTCTCTTTTGCTTACCCGATGAAACCTGGAAAGGGTCATTGATATTAACCTTACCCGGCCAGTACATAGTAAAAAACCTTGTATTGGTAGCAAGTGCAGTTACTGTTTTATTCGATTACAGAAGAAAAATGAAAAGGGCCAGTAAAAAGGCCTGACATTCTTTTTCTCCACACTTCATTAGATTCTCCGGTAATTTTTTGAGCCAGACTTTAAAACTGCATTAAGCTTTGCTTGCGTCGCACTCTTGTACTCCATTAATTTTATTGAGCTTTCAACAGCCAGTACGCTTACCAAATAAAATACTACGAAGCTGGAGTTGGGTAATCATCTCAAAATTTGTTCTGCTTTAAGGTTATGGGCATACCGTATTTTTGGCTCCCATAAAATTGGAACGCTTGAATCCCTGTCTCACTGCGGCACGCAGGCGGGGAGGTGGCAAGAGGTGATGCTATAATTTTCAAAAAAGCTGGCTTCAAAAGGCTATCAGAATTATCCACAATTCCCACCCTCCGGTTGGTGGAAAAAATTAGCAGCCCCTCACTAAAATAATTCCTACTTTTAAATGTTATCCGTAACGAGCATCACTACCCACACCTAAAATTTTCTATATGAGCACCATGTTAACGAGACTTGCAAACAAAGTTTTTTCTTCAGAAAGAGAAGTATATAATACCACCGGGCAAATGGAACTTGATAAATTATCTCCCGGTTATCCAAACCCCTCAACACTAACAACGATAAAAGAAATAGTAATGCGGTCTGAAGCTTTCATTGTAACCATTGATGATGAACTTTCAATCAACTGGACCGCCAATGATAAATACACAGATTATGCAAAAGATTTTAGTGCTGTTACTTCGAAAGTGCAGTTGTTATCTATGCAGGTAAACCAGTTGTTTGCACGAAAAGAAGACAGGCACATGTACAAAAGAATTATAGCGGAAGCAATGGCGCTTGTGCTGTATGAAAAAAAATCTGGTAATGCACTCGCCTTACTTAAAGATGCAGAAGAACGTATACTTGAACATGGAAAAGAAAGGACAAGAATGGCTTATTTGTATTATACTTTTATAGCAGCATTATTTGCGGGCTTGTTGCTTTGTGCAACACTTGAACTTAGAAATATTAACTGGTTTTTTGTTGGCGATATAAACCGCTACCAGATAACGATTGCAACGCTGCTGGGCGGCATAGGCGCTTTTGTTTCTGCATTTATACGGTTTAGAAATTACGAAGGAAGCACCAGCGCAGGTCTCGCCATACACAGGCTGGACGGGCTTTTGCGCATTGTATATGGTTGTATTGCCGGCCTTATATTAACCCTGGCTATTTACTCAAATACTTTTCTGGGATTTTTAAATACGGCCTCTGTTAACCAACCATGGGTAATATATTTTTTTGCAGCAATGGCGGGAGCAAGTGAATTTCTTGTACCCAATCTTATAAAGCCAACCGTTACAAAATCCCTCTTTAGTAACACAGCTGAAGAAGATAACAGGGAAAGGGTAACAGAAAAAACAATACTGCTTTATAAAAACGGGGATAACAGCCGTAATGGAGAAAAACAAAAAGAAGAAACCCGCCAAACAGAAGAAACGCTTGATAAATCTTCAGGATATTTTACACAGGGCAAAATGAATCTGCGTGATTAAAATATCATTTGTTAAATCGTATATGCTGAGAAGCTGTTTGAGTGAATGATAATTTTTCGCTACGCTTCGGTAAAAGATGCCAATTGATTTGCAGGTGAAAGGATTGCGACGCAACGAAGATGCTATGAAAATAAAAGCCGGTACCCCAAATAAATAACTTAAACAATTTCTAAAAGCAGCACAAAACCCTAAAGCATTTTTATTTTGAAATGCTTGCTAAGTATTTATTATTACATTCGGCTTAATTAATAAAACAAAAAATGCACCGGTTTATTTTATTTCTGCTTGAAGCGGTTTTTTTTATTTCCTGT
>JANXWM010000321.1 GCA_025351145.1 Chitinophagaceae bacterium | reverse complement strand
AAAACAAATGCAAAAGCAGAAGCAATGAACAGTAAGATACAACGCTTCATTACAGCTAATTATGGCGTAAGAGATAAAGACTTCTTTCTTTACAGGTTAGCTCATTACTACTCTTAGCACCTCAAAGTATTAATTAGCCTATTAATATTTGTAAATAAACTATTTTTTTTAACTTTATTAGGTTAACCAGTCTGTACACCAAATCAACTGCCATGCCCCAAAATAAAACGCCAAACACAGCACCCGAAGATTACTCAAAATCAAAGCTGGCAGTATGGGGACAAATAACGGCTACTTTGGCTATTGGGTTGGCCGGCATACTTTTTACAATCACTAATTCCAGTGAGCAGGAAAAGAACCGGAAAAATATTATGGCTACTCAAATAATGAGCGACCGGGAAAAATCTGAAACCGATTTCAGGCAATCCATGTTCAGGCCATTAATAGAACAGGTGCTCAATGATAAATTATCACTCGAAAACCGATTTAATGTTTTTCAAATATTTCAAAGCAACTTCAGCGATCTTTTTAATTCCCGCCCCATGTATGATATATTATGGAAAAAAGCAAAACAGGAAATTGACAGCAATAAAAATGTTGATGCAGACAGAGACATTATTAAAAGATTGATTTCTTTGGCAAGAATGACCAACGAAAAACAGGAAGGGCTTATAGGGGCGCACCCAAAAGAAAAATCTGAAAAAAAACTGGCCCGGCACGATACACTTTGCTGGACATATACAGAAAAAGATGGTGATGGCGATGAAGAAGGAAAAGAAGAAATAAAAATTATCGTTGATTCCATAACTGCGGATGGTATTAAAATAAGGATGACAGCAAGTTTTTTTGATCTTAAAGAAAAAGACACTTCAGTAATAGTAGCAAATAATGGAAGGCCATTTGGTGTTTCTTACTTCGATTCCCCTTTTACCGATAACACATTGATGCCTGATGGAGACCGCATTGCAGTAATTCTTGAAGACCTCAATCCTGATGATAAACCCGACTCAGCTACCATCAGGATTATTCATTTCCCTGCCGACTTTGTTACCGTAGGTTACCGGCCATCCATAAACAAGTTGAATGAACTGATTGGCAATAAAAAATGAAGTGCCCATAATGCCACGGCCAACAGTTGCTTAGATGATTTATGTACCGGCCCGGGCCTCACAAACGCTTTGCCCTTTGCTCGCCCCGTTCATTTTTAGCATCCTGTTTATAGAACAACAAATAAAAATATCCATCCAAGCTCCGCAGGTGCTTCCTCTTTTATATATTTTAGGAGGCTCCGATGGAGCCAAAACTCCAAATCGGTCTTTTTTCTATAAACAGGTAGCCCCAAAAGGGGCTTTGCCCATAGTTTTGAAATTCATCCTTCATATTTTCGAATAAACCCGGATTTTGCAGTTGGGTGTATTGGCTGTTAAAAGCTCAGTTATATTCTACAGTACAAGTGTGCGACGCAAGGAACGATGCTATAAAAACCTGCTGCCGGGCTCAAAAAATTTCTACTGCAAATTTTCGAATAAAGAGAACATTATAAAAGCCGTGTACATACGGTAATTCCACTGCTGCCGGCTTATAGACCGGGCCTTACCTTAACGAATATTGCAGGTAACAACACCAACACCCGCAACAAAAAAAGACCACCCTGTGGCGGCCTTTTTTTATTCCTCACTGCATCATTTACATAACGCCTGTTACGGCGATACTTACCGTATCGCTCCACTGACCCACCTGCGCATCATCGTAACGGTAAATAGCCCTGTATTGCCATAAAGCACTTATGCCGCTGGCCGGCAAAGGGGCGCTATCAATATAATTGGGATAAGTATCCGTAGCAATAAATATCCACTGACCGTTGCCCCTGTCGCTGTAAATATCAATGCCATCCATTATGCCCTTTGCCCATACAATTTCGGGGTGACCGCCATTTACCAGCCTTGCACTAATTACAGGTTTGGCATCGTTCAGGTTTTGCGGCGGTGTATCTGCACCCTCAATACCAAGGTCTTTGCCGTCGGTTTCTGTGTAATTTGTTTTGGCTTTAATTACAGACGCAAGCGACGAAGCCCTGTTAAAAATGCCCGGTGCTACGGCCGTAGGTGCAGCACCCATTGTGGGGGCCGCGGGCACTATAGCTCCGCTGCCATCACCACTGCGCAGTTCATTTTTAAAACCCGTAAGCTTTTTACCAAACTCCAAAAACTGGTTCTGGTAATCGAGCCAGTAACTAAAGTAGGCGCTGCTGTTGGTCATGTTCGTTACATCCGCAGCGGCAATACCGTATTTGGTTGCGTAGCTGCCCAGTTTATTGGCGAAATTCTGCAGCCATAATTGCTTGTCTGCATCTGTGCGTGGCATAAAACTCTGTTTACTCATCTTATTGTTTTTTTAAGTGTTTAGTATTTCCGGCGCTTCTCCTGCGCCGCGTTTCTAATATGCAGCGCCGCAACATGCTGTTGCAGCGCCCCCCGGCTATTTTGCACAGCTGCAAAATCATTTTGCATGGTTCCAGGCAGTTTTGTACTGCCGCAAAACCATTTTGCAGTGCTACTCAACCGTTTTGTGCTGCTGCAAAAGCCCGGTGAACTGCTCCCAAAAGTTTTGCACTACTGCAAAATCATTGTGCATTGCTCCCCAAAGGTTTTGTGCTGCTGCAAAACGGCTGGTATTTGGTGTAAATTGTTGTAATGTATTGAAAATGAATGCATAAAGCATTCCTGTGGCGGGCTTCGGGTGGTTTGCATGTGCTAAACAGGTTTTAGGTTAAAAATTGAAACACAATTTTACAAAACCCTTTTAACCTGTACAATGTGATTTTTCACATAAACCGATGTGATTTTTCACATAAAATAGGCCGGTTTTTATGTGATTTTTCACATCTGCAGTAAAATGGAGATGATTTTTATGTACCGGGCGGCATTAATACTATTAAACATCCTTGCGTCGCACTCTTGTACTGTTGGATTGGGGATTGGGCTTTTACCGAAGGGGAGGGGTGGGAGATAGCTGGAAGGGCGACACAAGATTGGGCTTTTACCTTGAAGAACGTTGCAGGCGACAAAAGCTGCAACGATGGGAAGACGTTTTTGGCCGCCACCCTTAATTTGTTCGCCGTCATCCTGAACTTGTTTCAGGATCTCTTGTCGTGCGCAGGGAAAAGTTTTGCCAGGAGATGCCGAAATAAATTCGGCATGACGGCAGTGCACTCTTGCACGGTTGGATTGGGGATTGGGCTTTTACCTTGAAGAACGTTGCAGGTGACAAAAGCTGCAACGATAGGAAAACGTTTTTGGCCGCCACCCTTAATTTGTTCGCCGTCATCCTGAACTTGTTTCAGGATCTCTTGTCGTGTGCAGGGAAAAGTTTTGCCAGGAGATGCCGATCCGCCGCGGCGGACGGCATGACGGCAGTGCACTCTTGTACTGTTGGATTGGGATTGGGCTTTTACCGAAGGGGAGATCGATGCGAATTGATTGGGGGCAGGCGACCAACATCGGCGAGATAGCTAATAAGTTTTATGGCTTAAAGAAGTCATTATGAATTTTCAATTGTTCTTTTGACGGCAAAAATTTATCTGGTAAATGAATGAGCTTTCCTTCCAGTTTTATAAAGGTTGAATTGATTATTTCTGAAGCATTTTTCTTCTGAAGCTTTGATGAAATTTTAATTTTATAATCTTCAGCGTTGATAGTAATTAGGCCAGCATCAAAAGCTTTATCATGTAAAGCATTTAAGCAAAGCCCGTTCATTGGATTTAATCTATTCTTTTCATCTTTACTCCAAGGCACAATGTGACTTGCAATTAAAAGCTCTTTATTATTTATTCCGGTAATGCAGCACGTATTATTATAAGTTGCTAACACAACTGTTCTAAAAATAGATTGATTAACCCTCGTATTTACAATTCTTTTCTTATTCAAGCCTTCTTTGGAAAAATCTACTAAATCAACGTCATTTAATTTTTCAATTGTGGTATGTTTTACTTTGGCTAAAAGTTTTTCGCTTTCAATTAAGGCAGTATCCCTGTTGTTATAAAATTCATCCCAAATCTGTTTATCCAGTTTACTTGCATTAGATGCGCCTTTAATTCCGCGTTCCTTAAGAGTAGGATCGAAGCTTGCAAAATTTCCTAATTTCAAGGCAATAGAAGAAGGACTTCTGCCAATCAAATTTGCGAGTTGTATAATATCTGGATTACGTCCATGCATTTTACCAAAGGGCATCTTACAATAAATGTTCACTGCAAGTATTAGTTCATCTCTTGTCCAAAGCTTCTGACCTTCTTTCATTTATTGTTGGGTTATATCACCTCCACAATTTAAGATAATATTCATCCTCCTCTTCAAAGCAAATAAAACTGCAACTACTATTTAAACATTGTTGAATAAACATTTTTGAATTGGTATGTGAAAAGCTTGCAATTTCTATGCAACGTGAACCACAATGAGGGCAAGTAAAAGGCTGATCATTCATAAGAAATATTTCAAGTGGCTCGAATAACTTTTGATTGTGATATTTCATTGCAAAAAATATTTTAGTGAGATTAATTTAGCTTTTTTCGGTGCGTAATTCCTTTATTCGGGCACCAATTTTTACCTGTATGTCCATCCGGTAAAAATGGCGAACGTGACTGATAATACATTTGCTTATGAGTCACGTTGCATAAGTTTATCTTTTATTAATTGTGCGGGGAGATGGATGGGGAAGGGCTGTTTAAGCTGAATAATGCAGATTGCTTCAGAAGCTTCAGCAATGATGTGCAGTACAAGTGTGCGACGCAACGGATGCTTCATTTATATTCCTCAGCCCGGCCAATAAAAACCAAAACTGCAATCCTGATTCCCTGTTTTATTGAAGGATTAACGGTGAGACGGCTTTGAGCCGTAAGACCAATGTTGCGATCTTAGCTTTGCGATTATTGTTCCTTAAGAGGAAGTGTGCGATACTCCTGAGGCGGTCAAGCTACAAAGAACGAAGTTCAATGTGTAATTTTCCGATGTAACCGACGCATTTATATCAAAAAAAATAAAATTGTACATTCGTTGTATGGCAAACCGGCAAACAATACTAGCAGCACTCAAAATGGCTAAACCTTCACTGGAAATAAAATATGGGGTAACAGATTTGGCACTCTTTGGCTCATACAGCCGCAATACTGCTACAGCCGGTACAAGCGATATAGATGTGATGGTTGACTTTTCGCAACCAATAGGCATTACATTTATTGATCTTGCCGATGAACTGGAACAACTGCTGCAACAGAAAGTAGACCTCGTAAGCCGCAAGGCTATTAAACCAAAATACTTCAACGTTATAGAACCCGATCTTATTTATGTTTAAACGGGAAACATTACTATTACTGGAAGATATACAGGAAGCGGTTCAAAAAATTTCTGCGTACACCAGCGGAATGGGATTTGATGATTTTATAAAAGACGATAAAACAATTGATGCTGTTGTAAGGAATTTTGAAATAATAGGAGAAGCTGCAAACCGTGTACCCGAAGAATTTAAAATAGCCCACCCGGAAATAGAATGGCGGCGTATGACTGGGTTTCGCAACCGTATTGTTCACGAATATTTTGGTATTGATTATGAAATGGTGTGGAAAATAAAAGAAGAAAACCTTCCCTTATTAAATGAATTTATTCTTCAGGCATTGGAAAATTTACGGTGATGTAAAGATTTGCATTAGTTATAAATGCAAATAAAGAAGCGGTAATACCAAAACAATAAGTAAACAGCTTGCATAAAAACGCCTGTTTAAGCTGAATAATGCAGATTGCTTCAGAAGCTTCGCAATGATGTGCAGTACAAGTGTGCGACGCAAGGAACGATGATTAGGGGTGTTTTGTTTGGTTCAAAATCTTTGGTTCAAAAAAATAAAGTTATTTTGCAGCATGCATACACTGCAAAACATATTGCAAATATTAAGGCAACATAAGCCAGAATTGCAGCGGAAATACCCTGTTTCGCGTTTTGGTGTGTTCGGTTCTTATGCAAGAGGCGAAGCCACTGCGGAAAGTGATATAGATATTGCAGTGGTAATTAACGGATACATGGGTTTAAATTTTATTGCAATGGCCAATGAAATTGAGGCTTTGTTTGGTATAAAAACAGATGTGGTGCCCGAACGCTCTATTAAACCGGAATACATGCAGTATATAGCAAAAGATATTGTATATGTCTGAAAGAAAACCTTCTGTTATCATCAGGGATATACTCAAATGCATTGAGCATATCAGCACCTATACCAATGAACTTTCTGCTGAAACTTTTTCTGATAATTTTATGGTGGTGGAAGCATGCCTTTATAATATCCAGGTAATTGGGGAAGCTGTATCAAGATTGCCTGATGATGTAAAAGAAACTGAACCGCAAATTCCATGGGCATTAATAAAGGGAATGAGAAACCGGTTGATACATGAATATTTTGGAACAGACCTTCAGCTTGTATGGAATGTAATAGAGCATGAACTTCCCGCTATTACAAATGATTTACAAAAAATGTATGCAGCATTAACTAATGCAAACAGCTAAACACCCGGTGGCTAATTTGAATTAATTTTTTTGCCCGAAATTATTTGTTCTGCTGCAACAAAATCGGCTTTAATCTGGCTTTAGTAAAAGCATCAGCCTTATTACAAAACAGACCTAACAAAAAAGCCCCGCCGTAACTGGCGGGGCTTTGTGTATTACAATAAGTTTATTTTTTTGCGGGGAAATGCTGTACTTTTTCATCGAGCCCTATCATTTTGCCGTTCTTCATTTTACAGTCATCAGTAACATTCAGCGAATCGGCTTTTCCTTTTTCGTCTTTCCAGGTTTCTTTGTACCAGAGGGTAACATATTCAACTTTTTTATCGGCCGAGATCACGGACTCATAATCATCCATGGTAATGGTGAGGTCAGTATACATGGGGCGCATTGAAGTGAACATTTTTATAGCGCTGTCGCGGCTCAGTTTAGCAGAATAACCATCCATCCCGATCTCCACAGAATCGCCCAGTGTTGCGGCGAGGCCGGTAAAGTCTTTGTCAACAAAAGTTTTAAGAGCATTCATGGCGACGATGGTATTGTCGTTGGTTTCCGCCATCTGCCAGTTCTGGTAAGGTCTTTCCAAAGAGAAAGGCAGTTTTACATCTGCGGCAGCAACAGGCTTGGTTTCAGTGGTTGCGGTTTCTGAAGTGGTTTTAGTTTTGTCCTGATTGCTGCAGCTTGCTAATGCAAAAGCAAGGCATGTAATTAACATTAATTGTTTCATAAAGAAGTTGTTTTGGGTACTTAGAAAATGTTGTTTAGTGGTCTTTTACCTTCCGGGTTAACCGATTGTAAATTATGTGAAAGGTAGGCGATTTAATACAATTATAAAAGTGCGGGCTGTATTTTTTTTATAGGGTGTGCAGGCTTACTATGCACACAGGTGATGCCTGAAAGCTAATTCTTGCGTTATAATCATGCATGTATTCAAAAGTAAAAATTTTTGCTCAAGCCGCATGGCTTCGTTGTCTCAACTGCGCTGCTTTCGCTTCTTTGAAAAAATATGCTGCGCATTTTTTCAATTCCGCCTTCGACGCAACCGAACCGAAAGAGGCGCCTTATGAGACAACTGGTATTAACGTAGAAGAGTGTGTGCTGAGCGGCCTGCAATTCTTTCCAAGCTTGTATTTGAACCATACCGAAATTTTTCTTAGCCTGACGTTTATGCGATGAAGTTCAATAATGCAGATTGCTTTAGAAGCTTCGTAATGACATGCAGTACAAGTGTGCGACGCAAGAATGCTGCCATGAAAAACAAATGCCTGTAACCAAAAAAAATCCCCGCTATGGAAGAGAGGCAACGCAGGGCTGGGGGCAAAGAAAAAACCTGTAAGGTTTCGCAAACCCTGCAGGCTTTGTTTTCTAATGCATCCTGTATGCAACCGGATTTGCTACCCGGTGGGGCACAGATTGGGTTGAACTACTCGTGAAGCATTTTGTTGTTTTTGTCGATATAAAATACTTTGTCGCCTTTTATTACACGGGCTTCGCCGTTATCGAAAATGTCAGCAAAATCATATTCGGGTGTTATAACCATTTCTCCTTTTTGGTTAATATATCCCCACCCGCCTTTTTTAGTAGCAACAGGTGCAAGGCCTTCCCCAAAGCCACGGGCATTGGTAAATTTAAAATCAATAACCACTTTGCCGCTGGTATTAATGTAGCCATAAAGGTCGTTTTCCATTACCGCCGCTAAACCATTATGGAAAGATTGTGCATCAGAGAAAATAGCCTCTGTAATAATCTTGCCGGTACTGTCCAGATACTCCCAGTTCGAACCTTTGCGAACTGCCGTATAACCTTCTTTAAAGCTAAGGCCTTCATCGTAAACAAGCGGTACGATAATATTGCCGGAAATATCTACATAGCCATATTTATGATCTTTAGCTGCTAAGGCAAGGCCGCAAATACACTGATCTACAAAGTCGAAATTTTTAGTCCATTTCTGTGCACTGGCAGAAAGTGCTGCGGGTAAAAAAATCAACATTAATAACTTTTTCATATAGCTGATTTTTAATGGAGATTAATCTTATTTCAGCACAAGGTACTTACCGCTATTACCAAATTCTATGACGGGGGATAGGGGAAAAGATGATTCTAAACAGGAAATTACCAGCCTTCTGTTGACGGAGGAAGAACATGCGGAAAACAAAAGTATTTTTCCTGGTACTGCCGTAACTGACAGGATGGTTCCTTTTTTCAAGGCGGTTTTATAGCTGAAACGGCAGGCACGATGATTGCTGTAAAACACACAAAAGCTATCTATGGATCAACATGAAATGCGGCCTGAATATATTGACGAATTTGGCCGCAGGCAGGAACTGGCAAACATTATTATACATGCGCTCGGGGTTGTTTTTGGTATAACCGCTATTCCCTTTTTATTAAACATGTCTGCCGGGCAAAATGCCAGCCATTTCATCAGCACTATTATTTATGCCTTTTGTTTTTTAATGGTATTTACGAGCAGTACGCTTTACCACAGTGTAAGAAGGTATAAGGTTAAAATGTTTCTAAAGAAGCTTGACCGCATCAGTATTTATTTTCTTATCGCAGGTACTTATACCGCCATCATAAGGTTTTATCTTTTCGACAGTACAGGAATAGTGCTGCTGAGTGTTTTATGGTCTTTTGTACTGGCGGGTATTTTTTTCGAAATTTTATTACCCGATAAATTCAATCTTGTTTCTGTATTGTTTTACCTCGTTATGGGATTGATCTTTGTATTTGTGCCGCATCATTTTTTCTCATCCATGCCGCGGGGTATTATGTGGCTGGTGCTCATTGGTGTGGCACTGTATTTTTTCGGTGTTATTTTTTATGTATGGCAACGGTGGTCTTATCATCATGCTGTATGGCACTCATTTGTACTGACCGGCGGCGTATGCCATTTTATTGCTGTGCTCATGAGTGTATCATAAGATTTTCACGCAGGTTAAACCCCAATTTTTAAAGTATTTTTTTGGACCCTGGCCATTGAAGACCTATGAAGCTTTCGTTGCGTCGCACACTTGTACAAAAGGAACACTGCTGAACTTAGACAGCCAATACACTTAACTGTAAAATCTCCATTCAATATTTCAAACCAGTCTTCTGCGCCTACGTTAATTTTTCATTTTTTATTTTTCCTGCGCCAGTTAAACCGCTTTTATTGAGCCGGTAAAATTGTCCATCTGTTTGCGCTGATCCTCCATTTTTTATGCGTGCAGGGCAGGGCACCTTTGCATTGTCAATAACGACAATACAAACAAAAAAATAAAAAATGAAAAAGTTCACAGTTCCAACCAGAGTAGAAGTAGCACCCGCTAATCAGGCCATTTTTGATACATTACAAAAAGCACTGGGCTTCGTACCAAACCTGTATGCCACCATTGCCTACTCGGATAATGGTTTGTCAAAATACCTCGCTTATCAGAATGCTAAAACAAGTTTAAGCAACAAAGAAAAAGAAGCGGTTAATTTAATTGTAAGCCAGGTAAATGGTTGTATTTATTGCCTTAGTGCGCACACCGTAATTGGTAAAATGAACGGCTTTACCGATGAGCAGGTTTTGGATATACGCAGGGGTAAAGCAGCCAGCGCTAAATTAAATGCACTGGTTAAACTGGCAGAAGGCATTACCAAAAACCGTGGCAATGCAGATGCTGCCCTGGTGGATGCTTTTTATGCAGAAGGTTACACCAATGAAAACCTGGTAGATCTTATTCTGCAGGTAAGTGATAAAACAGCAATGAACTACCTGCACAACCTTACACAGGTTGCGGTTGATTTTCCTTTGGCACCTTCGCTGGAATATGATTTGGTTGCAAGCAATAATTAAGAAAAAGAATAAAACAAAAGAGAGGAAACAAAACCTCACTTTTGTTTTTCAAAAATACACAGGCAATAAGCCTGTTGCCGAATTTATGAACAGCAAAATTATTATGACATCAAGCGCGGCGGTACTCGCAGCAGCAGCATTTATTTTCACTTTTATGCCATTGGAATTTTTAAGATACACAAATCTTGAATCAACAAAAACGGCAGAGCTTTTAGTACAGGTATTGGGTGCACTTTATTTTGGCTTTGCCATGCTTAACTGGATGACGAGAACAAGTATTATTGGCGGCATTTATAATAAGCCAATTGCAGTTGCAAACTTTTCGCACTTCTTTATTGCAGGCATAGCACTGGTTAAAGCAGTTTTATACAACCCTGACTTGTCTTATGCTATCTGGATCATAGCAGTGATCTATGCATTTTTTACTATCTGTTTTGGTATCATTTTTTCAAGAAATCCCATTACCGAAAAGGAGCCCGCATGAAAACAACTATTGCAGCCATTTCAGGCAGTTTAAAATCAACTTCCTCCAATACAAATATTTTACGGGCATTGGCTGTAATGGCTCCAAATAATGTAGTGGTTACTGTAATTGAAGGCCTTGATACGTTGCCTCATTTTAATCCCGAAGCAGAAGAGGAAATTGCATCGGTAAACCTCTTCCGGCAAAAGATAAAAGAAGCAGATGCTGTAATTTTCTCCACGCCGGAATATGCATTTGGTATACCCGGCATTTTAAAAAATGCACTGGATTGGCTGGTTTCGTCAGGTGAGTTAAATACAAAGCCCGTTGCTGCCATAAGCGCTTCGCCATTGTATCCCGGCGGCGATAAGGCACTCGCATCCCTCTTGCTCACGCTCACTGCATTGGGTACAAATATGGGCGCCAACTCCTCTTTAAGTATTGGCAGCATTAAAATAAAAATGAATGAAGCAGGGGAAATAACACATGCCGAAACTATACAGGCCCTGGAGTTATTATTAAATAGTTTGATTGAAAATATTGCCCTCAGTAAAACCGAATATATTGAGTGAGGCTTAGTTTTATTAACCCGGCTGCATTGCTGCTATTAATCTTTCGTTGCGTTTTTAATCCCGTATGTTTCATCGGGACGCACTCTTCAGGTTTCTGTTCTCTTTTCAGCCTTGTGCAACTATCTTAATCATTTTTGCAGCAAGCTTTATATAGCCTGGTTGTAAGGCAGGGAAAATTATCCATCCCATTGCGTTCTTCCTCCATTTTTATACAGGCAGATTAGTTGCAACTTTACATTGCAATTAAATGAACAATCATTCACATCAACTAAAAATAATATCATGGAACAAAAACATCCGCTTCCGCCTTTTACGCTGGAAACCGCATTGCAAAAAGTTCAAATGGCCGAAGATGCCTGGAACAGTAAAGATCCCGAAAGAGTGTGTCTTGCCTATACTATAGATACTGAATGGCGCAACCGCACAGAATTTATAAATGGCCGTGAAGCAGTAAAAGAATTTTTAAAACGTAAGTGGGAAAAAGAACTGCATTACAAGCTGAAAAAAGAATTGTGGGGCTTTCGCGAAAACCGCATGGCAGTGCGCTTTGAATACGAATATCAAAATGCTGCTGGTCAATGGTTCAGGGCTTATGGCAATGAGAACTGGGAGTTTGATGAAAACGGTTTAATGAGAAAGCGCTATGCAAGCATTAACGACCTGGAAATAAATGAAGCAGACAGAAAATTTAAATAATAAAAATATGGAAACGAATATTTTAACCGGTGAAATTGTTGTAGCAAACTTACCGGATGAATGCGGCGATACTATGTGGGATGCGGTACTGCAGCAGGAAATAAAAACCTGCATCGTAAAAGGTATTTCTAAAAATGCAGCGGGCCTGCTCAGCAGTATTCATACAGTACAAGAGTGCGACGCAACGGAAGCTTCATAAGTAATCAGAAAGCCGGGCACATAAAATAAATATTATGGCAAAGAATTTTGCAGAAATAGCGTTTACCACCGCAGTAAAAGAAATGCAGGAAAAGCTGGGCAGCAGAGCCAGTTACGCAAGAATGGAAAGGGATACTTACCTGGATGGCTTAACAGCTAATGAGGTAAATTTTATTGAGCAACGCGATAGTTTTTATATGGCCACCATTGGCGAAAATAACTTTCCTTATATACAACATCGTGGTGGGCCAAAAGGGTTTTTAAAAGTGCTCGATGCAAAGCGTTTGGGCTTTATAGATTTTAAAGGCAACATGCAATATATTTCTGTCGGCAACCTCGCAACGAATAATAATGTGGCGTTAATTATGGTTGACTATCCTTCAAAATCGAGACTAAAAATTTTTGCAAAAGCCGAAATTGTTGAACTGAAAGATGATCCTTCTTTATACACGCTGCTCGGCTTAAACGCATACAAATTTCGCCCCGAACGTATGATGGTGTTGCACATTGAAGCGTACGACTGGAACTGCCCGCAGCATATTACGCCACGCTACACAGTAGAAGATATTGAAGAAGCATTTGCCCCGCAGCGAAATTATATTGCTCAACTTGAAGCAGAAGTAAAAGCATTGAAGCAACAATTAAACGACTAGGCTGCACGATAATATTATTGGGCGTTTCCCTTCGGGCCGGGCTTTCCGCTGCAAGTCCTCGCCACTCGTGCCTCGTGGCTGCGGGCTTTTCGCTTCAATCCCTAACGCAAAAAGTAATACTTACCGCTTTTTAGGTTTACCTTAAATAATAAAATGTAGTTATGCTCAATCAGTCAGCTTTTACCATGGTTAATTCGCAAAACGGTAACCTTGCGTTCAAGCTTTTTTCTTTTGATGATAATGAAAGTTTCAACCAGTTGCAGCGAAATAATTATTTCTCTTTAATATGGGCAAAAAAAGGAAATGGAAAAGTAAAAGCAGACTTTGCAGAATACAGTTTTGAAGAAAATACTTTATTTGCTTTTGCCCCGTATCAGCCATATATGCTTACATCAGATGAGCAGCTAAAAGGCACTGCCATTTATTTTCATTTCGATTTTTTTTGCATCCATAAACATCAAAAGGAAATAGAGGTTAACGGTGTGCTGTACAACAATGTGTACCAACCACCTTTTGTAAAGGTTGATGAACATTCGGCTGCCACTTTTAACATGCTGCTCGAACAGATTAAAACTGAAATGCAAAACCCGGCAATGGCACAATATGAATTACTGGTATCGTACCTTAAAATATTTTTGATTACTGCATCACGTTTAAAAATTGAGCAACAACCGATAACAAAAGAAACGGTGAAAGACAACAAAGAACCTTTTGTGCTTCAAAAATTAAAGGATGCAATAGAAGAAAATTTTAAAACCAAACACTCACCGGTTGAATACGCAGAGATGTTGTATATATCTCCAAAGGCTTTGGCTAAGATTACCAAATCGCATTTTAATAAAACACTCTCCAGCCTGATTAATGAACGCATAATTATTGAAGCAAAAAGGGAGCTGTACCTTACCAATAAAACGGTAAAAGAAATTGCTTACGAACTTGGATATGAAGATGAGTATTATTTCAGCAGGTTCTTTAAAATAAATGCAGATGTATCGCCGCAGTTGTACAGGGAAACGGTTGGATTTAATAAGGGTGCAGCATAGAAGCCTAAAGTTCATTATGTAATCAAAACGTACAAGTGTGCGACGCAACGGACGATGGGTAAAGATTCTTTGCCAGGTACATAAATTTCTTCTTAGGATTTAACTGTTTAATGTAAAATAAAAAAGCAGTTGTGAGAACACAACCGCTTAACCATAACTAACTGCTTGTGTTAGTAAAACAGCGTTTAATATTTTAATATTCGTCGCTCAGGCCAAAGACAGGCTTTCTTGTGCGCCATTTGCCTTTAGTGAAATCTGGTATGCGTTGTAATGAACCGCCTTCTGCAATTGACTTTTCGCTTAATGGTGTGATGGCATACCAGGTTGCCAGATCGTACACATCGAGCGGGAATGGTACTTCGCGTTTTATGGATTCGATAAAAGCATTGTCTACAAAGAAATCCATTCCACCGTGCCCTGCACCTTCGGCTTCTTTACTGAAACGTTTCCATAAAGGATGGTCGTAATCTTCCAGCCACTTTTTTGGGTTTTCCCATTCATCGTTGGGGCTTTTGCCATCAATGTAAATATGGCCCTTATCAACGCCGCCGCTTGAGTAGTCCATCCAAAGCCCGTTGGTGCCCTGTACACGGAAACCGAGGTTGTAAGGCCGCGGTGAAGATGTGTCGTGTGTTAATAAAATGGTTTGTCCGTTGGTGGTTTGTATATGTGTACTTACAATATCTCCTTCCTTCCAGTTAATTTTTGCATTGGGGTGGTTTGGTCCACCCTTAGGATGGTTAGCAACATACCTGTTCAACCCTTTTGATTTGGTAGAAACGGAAGAAAGTGCAGTAAGCAGGTTGCCGCGGTTTAAATCAATCATTGTAGCTACAGGGCCCAAACCATGTGTTGGATAAAGTTCGCCATTGCGGTTAAGGTAATGGTTGGTTCTCCATTTTGCTTCGCTGAGTGCTTTGGCTCCAAACTCAACACCGGAGCCATAAGCGGTAACGCCATCATTGAATAATACGCCACGAAGGTCGTGTTCATAACCACCCTGCAAATGGAGCAGATCGCCGAATAAACCTTGCTGTACAATATTTAAAACAGCCATTACATCGCGGCGGTAACAAACATTTTCCATCATCATGATGGGAACTTTTGTTTTTTCGTAAGTGTTTACAAAATCCCAGCAATCCTGTAAATGAATAGCGCCGCAAACTTCCATACCCACAATTTTGCCTGCATTCATTGCATCTATGCCGTGGTCTTTATGCCACTCCCATGGCGATGCAACAATTACGGCATCAATATCTGTTCTCTTTAAAAGGTTGCGATAGTCGTAGTTGCCGTTGGTATATTCAACCGGTGCTTTTTTGCCGTGGTCAGCAACCAGTTTTTGCGCCATGGCCATCATGTTTTTATCAGGATCTGCCATAGCCACTATTTCAACATCATTGCGTTTGAGCATTTCACCCAAGTGCGACTGGCCGCGGAAACCTGTTGCTATCATACCCAGACGTACCACCGGCTTTTTCTCTGTAGCAAATACTTTTAGAGGGGTACTCATAAAGGATATTGCCGCACCGGTAAGGGCTGAATCTTTAATAAATTTCCTGCGGTTATAATTTTCTAACATTACTGTATTTTATACGTAAACTTATACATTGATGCGCTATTAAAAATACGCAATCGTTTGAGCAAAAACAATTAATTTCTTTTCCAGGGTAACAATATTTAGAAAAAGCCTTTAGCATGGTACCGGGTAATTGTAAAAGCACTTATATAAATTTTCGAAGGATACTGCCGTGGCTGAACTTTACGAACCCTACATTTGCAGCATTTTATGGGGCAGAAAAAATTAATACGGTTCGCGGAGATTGAAAGCTTTACCAATGTTTTGCAGTACCCAAAGGGTATGCAGGATAAATGGAAAGATTATTTTAAGAATGACCATCCATTGACCCTTGAGCTGGCATGCGGCAAAGGTGAATATGCTGTTGGCCTTGGTCGGCTGCATCCGGAACGTAATTTTATCGGGATCGATATCAAAGGGAACCGTATATGGCGGGGCGCTAAAACTGCATTGGATGAAGGTTTGCACAATGTGGCATTCCTGCGTTCGCAGATTGATAAGGTTGCAGATTATTTTGCCCGGGATGAAGTAAGCGAGATATGGATCACTTTTCCTGATCCGCAATTACGGTTTTCAAAAATGAAGAAACGGCTCACCCACCCCCGGTTCCTCAGGATATACCAACAGTTTTTGAAACCTGGCGGACTAATTCATTTAAAAACTGACAGCCCCGATCTTTATAACTTTACAAAAGCAGTCATCAACCTTTATGAATTAGAGTTGTTAATTGACTATGATGACCTGTATCGTGAGCCGCAAATAAATAATGAACTACTTATTAAAACACATTACGAAGGTTTGGATATTGCACAAAGCAGCCGTATCCATTACCTGCAGTTCGTGATTAATAAAGCGTTGCCGGTGGAAAAAGATGCAACCTTAAAAAATTTATTCAGTGAGCAGTAACATAACAGAAAACAGCGATTTTTATTTTAATGAAGAAGGGTTAATGGTGCTTACCGAAGCCTATCATTTAGAAAGGGGTTACTGCTGCGGCAATGGTTGCCTGCACTGCCCGTTTGATTATAAAGCTGTGCCCGAGCCTCGCAAAACATATCTACAAAACGAAAAGAAGAAAGCCCTTTCTACCGGTGTAAATTTTAAATGACAATGACTAACTTTCGTGCATGAAGCGGGCAAACAAAAAAATAACAGATACTGAAAAGTTACCCGTAAAAGACGGCTCAAAAAAGTTCAGTTTTTTTGAAGATGTATGGAGTGTAGCCCGCAAAATTCCTAAAGGCCGCATTACTACTTATGGTGCCATTGCCAATTATTTGGGCACCAGACTTTCTGCGCGAATGGTTGGCTGGGCTATGAATGCCGTAAATAATGTAAAGCCGAAAGTGCCCGCACAAAGGGTAGTAAACAGGAACGGTATGCTGAGTGGTAAAATGCATTTTGCCACACCCACGCTGATGCAGGAATTACTTGAAAAAGATGGCGTAAAAGTAGAGAATGATAAGGTGCAGGATTTTGAAAAACGTTTCTGGGACCCTGCAAAAGAACTGGGATTATAAGAGCTATTTTATTGACCAGGCTACAGTAATTCTATCAAGCATCCGTTGCGTCGCACTCTTGTACGTTCGGATTATATATTGAGCTTTTACCGCAGCGAAATTTGAAGGTAAGGTTTTGGACATTTGCGATAGGAGTATATTCGGTAAATGTAAATTCGCTGTGTTTATTCTTTTTGACGTTCCTTAATCAAAGTCAAAACTCTGTCTTTTATAAACTCAGCTTTTTCTTCGTAAGTCACAGCCCGCATTTCTGGGCCCCAATCACCTGATTTAAGGCTATCCTCAAATTTCTTATCTGTTTGATTAAAAAAAATGTAGCGCTTTTTAGACCAGTTTTTTTGTTCCTTTTCTAATTCAATTTTTTGTGTACATCCGAGAGATAATCGAAGTTTATTGTATGTAATATTTAAAATACTGTCCATTTGATTCATAAACCGAAATGAACAATTTTGCATTCGCCAGCCGCTAGTTGAACATTTCTGTTCAATCTTTTGTAAACTGTCAATTGTGTTTTCTGTTTGGGCAGTGGCTGTAAAATAAATTACAGCGAAGAAAATTAAGGCGAATATAAATTTCAGGGTTTTCATAT
>JANXWM010000319.1 GCA_025351145.1 Chitinophagaceae bacterium | reverse complement strand
CAAAATAAAATAGAAATGAAATTTATTTATAAAGCTGTATTAAATGATGTTACCGAACAAGGAGTACATTTAACTCGTATTGAAGTGGGAGAAATAAGTGGCGAGAAAATTAATTGGTTGTCATGTACAAATTAATTCATTTCACCATACTTACTCTATAAGGAATATAAAAAAGAACATTCATTCTATTTGTTTGTATAGTTTCGGGTATATGATCAATTTTGAATTGATAAAAGGGAAAATCCAAAAACACCGTCTTTCGTCAATTATTTATAATTGTTTGGAACTTTTAAATGAAGTTCAACGTAGAGATGATAAAAGTTTTCCAATTTGGAATTTATTTGCTTTAATTAAATGGTCATATTTACATACTACAGATAGCATTATCCGAAAGCCATTGCAATCACATGATTTTGACCAATTGTTAATGCTCATCAGAGACTTTGAAGGAAAATATAAAGGAATAAGCTTCAAAAGCCATCAGGAAGTAAATCAATCATTTAAAATTATCGCTTATCATCAGTTCTCACATCAGGATAAATTTCACAATTCCATACTATCCAGGCAAATAGTGTTGTACCTGCAACTTCGCTCAAAATTTGATATTGATAAAGAATTTGAACGGCTCACAAAAATTAACCTGAAATCATTTCTTGAATACAGTTATTTCACATTTTTCTTTTTCAACTTTGATAAGTTAGGCAAACCTGAAATAAGATACGACGGTGATTTGTTTGACAGTTATTTTGTTTTGTTTAAATCGAAATGGAGTAAAGTTGAATTGCAGAAATACCTTGATTTGTTAAGTATAAAGGGTAAGGCAGATTTTGAGAAGTTACAAAAGTTGAATTCTGAAATAATGCAGCTTTATGAAACAAATTTTTTCATTACAAAACCGCTCATTTTATTTCGCAATCAGTACAAGATACCGCACCGTTCTATATTTCTTCAAACAGTAAAATATTTTATTTATAATTATCTCAAAGAAAATTCACAGACATTTCCAGAAGAATTTGGAAAGAGATTAGAGAAGTATGTTGAATTAGGGTTAGTTGAAAACAAACTTTCTTACATCAAGGAAGCTGTACTAAAGAAGACATACCAATTAGGGAAAGTTGCCGATTTCTTACTTGAATCGGATATATTGATTGATGCGAAAGCTATTGAACTACAACCACGATCAGGGGTTATGCGGACAAAAGATATTTTGGTAAACGATCTCGATAGAACAATCATTAAGGCTTATATACAAATGCTTGCCACTGCCAGTATAATAAACCATAACAAGGAATATTTTGGACTTATCATAACCTATAAAGAAATGTATCTCGGTTTTGGTGCAGATGCCTGGGAAGAATTTCTGAAAGAACCAATTGAGAAATATTGTACTGAAAATTCAATCAGTATTTCAGTTTTGCCACCCCAAAATTTATGTTTTATTAATATTGAAGATTGGGACCACATGATGCAGGTTGTGAAAGAAAAACAAGCTTCATTGAAAGAAATATTAGTGAAGGCAACTGGTCTTAGCGCTAATACAAATCCCATCGAAAAAGTCATGTTGATGGAACAAGTGCTAAATAAATATTATAGGATAAAATCTTTTACACTGTCTTATTTGAAAGACGAGTATTTAGAGCTGGATATTTTGCCTTCAAAGAATTCTATTTAAGCGTTTAGTATTCTTTCTCAGGTCATTTACTTCATACCTATTGCAAACATATATTCAGACCCTCAAACTTAATATAGGTTAAGATATATTTTGTGATAAATGGAATCAAAACTACTAAAATAATTAGCCTTTTACTTTGTATTTCTTATCCATTTTTGTACCTTTAGTAAAACACTTTTACTATGGAATCAAAGAAAAACGTGGGTATCTGGATTCGGGTTTCCACTGATTTGCAGGTACAAGGGGATAGCCCCGAGCACCATGAAAAACGCGCTCAATTGTACGCAGAAGCTAAGGGCTGGGAAGTAATCAGTGTATACCGGCTTGATGCCATGAGCGGGAAGTCAGTCAAAGACTATCCTGAAACAAAACGCATGTTGAAAGACATTCAGGAAGGAAAAATCTCAGGATTGATTTTCTCTAAACTGGCACGGTTAGCACGTAACACCAAGGAACTATTAGAGTTTGCTGAAATTTTCAGAACGTATAATGCTGACCTGATCTCCCTTGCAGAATCTATCGACACATCAACTCCGGCAGGCCGTTTATTTTATACCATGATTGCTGCGATGGCACAGTGGGAACGTGAGGAAATCGTAGAACGTATCACCGCTTCTGTTCCCATCCGTGCACGCATGGGGAAGCGATTGGGGGGACATTCTCCGCTTGGCTATCGCTGGGAAGGGAATGAGTTTTTAGTGGATGAAACAGAAGCACCTGTCCGAAAGTTACTCTATGAGATTTTTGCCAAAAACAAACGCAAAAAACGTACTGCCACCGAACTTAATAATCTCGGCTATCGCACCCGCAATGGGTCTAAATTTACCGACACCACCGTAGTGCGTTTGCTCAGAGATACCACTGCCAAAGGTATCAGGAGAGCCAACTACACCAAAACCATAGAAAGCGGGAAGCGGTGGGTGATGCGGCCACAAAGTGAATGGGTAGAACTGCCCTGTGCTCCCATTGTTTCTGAGGAACTTTGGAATGAATGTAACGCCATACTACTGCAACAGGAACAGCAACGTACTCCCAAAGGTCCTAAGACAGTTCACTTGTTATCTGGATATGTGCATTGTACCTGTGGCAGTAAAATGTATGTATTCACTGAATCCCCCGTGTATAAATGTAAGAAATGTAAGAAGAAAATTGCGGTCACTGATTTGGACGAAATTTTCCACGAACAATTAAAATCATTCCTGCTGGCTGATGTAGACCTTGCAACCATTATGGAACAATCCTCAGCTACCTGTACCGAAAAAGAATCACTGTTGAAAACTATTACCACAGATCAACAGAAGTTACGAAAAAAGATGAATGACCTGGTGACGCTCAGGTTAGACGGCGAGATATCAAAGGATGAATTTGCGGTTTATTTTAAACCACTTGAAGAACAGGTCAGGCAACTGGAAAATCAGATACCAGTGCTTCAGGCCGAAATTGACTTTTTAAAGATTGAATCGCTTTCCTCAGAAACAGTGCATGAAGAAGCCAAAGACCTCTATCACAATTGGAAAAATTTACCCTTTGATGAAAAGCGGGCCATCATTGAAACCATTACTGAAAAAATCATTATAGATGCGGATAGTATTGATATCAGCCTTTCATACCTCCCCGCACCCCACCTTTCTATAAATGCCGGAAAAAGGCAATGTAACAATTAAGCTTCGTTGTGTCACTCACTTGTACGTTCAGTACAATATGGAACTTTTACCGAAGCGTAGATTGAAGCGGATTGTTTTAAGTACAGCATAAAAAAAGTTATTGCATCACATGCAATAACTTTTTTAGTTTAAAGCAACGAATCCTTACTTCGCAAGTACCATTTGTTTTGTGCCAATCAATTTGCCATCAATAATCAATGAATAGTTGTATGCGCCAGATGCAAGCGTTGCTGCATCTACATTTAAACTGCCTTTGCCGCTACCGGAAACATTTATTGATTTCAAAGTTTTACCTGTATTATCTGTAATGATAATTTGTGCTATGGTAAATTTTTGTGGCAGGTTATAAGTAATTGTTGTTGTATGTGTAAAAGGGTTGGGAATATTTTGTTCTAATGATGCATTAGATAAAACAGTATTTGTTGCATTTTGCGTTGTTGAAGAATTATTTGAAAGTACGAGTGCTTTTAAATCGTCAATCTGTTTTTGAAGATCATCATTTCTTGACGATAGTTCTTGTACTGCCTTTACAAGCGGCACCACAAAATCTGCATAACGCAAGCCATAAAGGTCTTTATTATTCTTTGCTGCATCAACTCCGCTGAAATCATAATTTAAATTCTTTGCGGCTTTTTCTACATCCTGTGCTACAAAGCCTGTATAAACAATTTGTTCTTTCGCTTTACGTGAATCTAATTCAAACTGAGAAGTCTGAATCGCTTTCCCATTCTTATCTTTTATCTGCGGTCTTTGAATTATTTTATCTGCTGCATCAAGGTTAAGATTATAGGTAATAGGTTTTAGTTTATTAATAAATGTAAGTCCAGGCACATTTTCTTTTATGTTCTTTTTTACGCGACCATCAGAAATGTTACTCCAGTTTACATATCCGCCAATGCTAGTAACACTATTATCACCAATTCGAACCTGGTTACTCGCAGAGATGCTTACACCAGTGCCAATCGCGGTGCTGTTGTCATAATCGCCGGTAGGACCTGCGAACGCTCCAAGATAGGTATTGTCATTTCCGGTTGCGTTGTGATTCCCTGATAAATATCCTATCGAAGTATTTAAACTTCCTGTAGTATTATTAAGAAGTGCTTCCACTCCTCCAGCCGTAATGCCGCCTCCCGTGGTATTATAATTAAGCGCATATGCTCCAACGGCTATATTTTGGGAGCCTGTAGTATTTGTATAAAGAGCTTTACTTCCTACTGCAGTATTATATGTTGCATCATAAGAATTAACTGCGCTATGACCATTGTTATATAAAGCAGAATCGCCAATTGCTACAAGATTGCTGGCTACTGTATTGGAAGATAAAGCGCTAACACCTAAAGCAACATTTGAATACCCTGTTGTATTAGAAAGAAGTGCAAAATTTCCCACAGCAGTATTATTACTACCCGCAGTATTTGCGGCTAAAGCACTATAGCCATTCGCTGTATTACTATTGCCGAGGTTATTGAGAAGTAGTGCTCCCATACCTGTAGCGGTGTTGTTGTATCCGGATGTATTTGATCTTAATGCATCCAAACCTATGGCGGTGTTCTGATATCCTGATGTATTGAAATAAAGAGACTGATAACCCGATGAAGTATTGGCGAAGCCACTTGTATTTGTATATAGCGATTGATAACCATTTGCAGTATTATAATAGCCTGTAGTATTGGTATAAAGAGTTGCAGCTCCGGTTGCAGTGTTATAATTACCCGATGTGTTATTATGCAAAGCATCTGAACCTGTTGCTGTATTGTAAATACCAATTGTGTTATTAAGCAATGCATAAGAACCGTTGGCTGTGTTATTATTCCCTAAAGTATTGGTTAAAAGTGCATCTGTCCCTGTTGCTGTATTAAAATTGCCAGTACTGTTGGAAATTAATGCCTGGTATCCAAAACTTGTATTAGATGTACCGAAATCTATATATGCAGCCCTTAAATTATTTACTCTAAACACCAAAGGGTGTCCATCAGTGGTACCAATGAAATTTGTTGCAGGGTTTGTTCCTGCATTACCCGTAAGTGCCCAGTTGGTTTTTGGCGCTATAGCTTTCCATCCAGTGCCATCATAATAATAAAAGCCTGAAGTGCTGTTGGTTTGGTAAATCATCAGGCCGGCTGCAGGGGTGGCAATAGCGTTTCGTTGTGTAACAGTCATCCGGGGGATAAGCAATCCTTTTGTTGTAGAATTCATTTCCAGCAGGGAAGATGTATTGGGCGTGGTAGTGCCGATACCAGCTGCACCAGTTGATGGAAATGTATTTTGGGCATTTATATCTTCGCAAACCAATGAAAAAAGCAATGCGTTTAATAGAAGCAAAATAATCGTTTTCATAAAGAGGTTTAAATATTTTGTTGTCTGTTAAAATATGAAAGATGGTGTGTGACTTTTCGCTGAAAACAATGATAAAGTACAAGAGTGCGACGCAAGGATGCTCAATACTTATTCAAATGTTTGGCCCATAGTATTAATATTTATGTACCTGGCTTTCTGTCGAGAAGCGGCTTTAGTTGCGTCGCACTCTTATACTTCCTGTTCATTATAGAGCAAGCCTTATCTTGCCAGCACCATTTGTTTTGTACCAATCAATTTACCATCAATAATCAATGAATAATTATATGCACCACTTGCAAGTGTTACTGCATCTACGTTTAAACTGCCCTTGCCACTGCCGGAAATATTAATTGCTTTAATTATTTTACCAGTGTTATCTGTAATAATAATTTGTGCGTTTGTAAATTTCTGCGGCAGGTTATAACCAATTGTTGTTGTATGTGTAAAAGGGTTGGGAATGTTTTGCTGAAGACTGGCAATTAACAAAATTGTTGATTGCTGATTGATAGCAGTTGACTCATTTGAAACGATCATTGATTTTAATTCGTTGATCTGCTTCTGCAAGTCAACATTAATGTTTTCCTGCACTGCGTTTTTATTTTTCAAAGAATCATTTCCTTTACTTAATTCCTGCACGGCTTTAACAAGAGGCACAACAAAATCTGCATATCTTAATCCATATAAATCTTTATCATTTTTAGCCGCATCTACTCCACTGAAATCATAGTTCAAACTCTTTGCTGCTTTTTCAACATCCTGCGCAATAAAACCAGTATATACAATTTGTTCTGTTTTTTTGCGTGCATCCAACTCAAAGTGCGAAGGCTGAATTGCTTTGCTATACTTATCTTTCATCTGTGGTTTTCGAACTATTTTATCAGCAGCATCCAAATTCAGGTTATAGGTAATTGGCTGCAGCTTATTTATGAATACAAGACCTGGTACATCTTGCTTAATATTTTTCTTAACCCTGCCGTCAGAGATCTTGGTCCACCCCGCATAGCCGCCAATAGAGGTTATAGAATTATCCCCGATTCTAACTTGGTTGCTTGCAGTGGTAATCGCATTTGCTCCAAGTGTTGTTGTGTTTGATAAACCGTCAACATTAGGCCCTGCAAAATATCCATCGGCAGTATTGTAAGAGCCGGCAGCATTTATATAAAGTGCTTCAGTTCCGGTTGCTGTATTTTCATTACCTGTAATGTTATTGAAAAGTGCATCCTGACCAATGGCTGTATTTCCGCTTCCGACAGAATCATAATAAAGCGCTTCAAGACCGATAGCTGTATTATAATTCCCCGTTACATTTGTGTATAAAGCACTTTCTCCATTTGCGGTATTTGCTTGTCCGGTTTTATTGGAATATAAAGAACGAAACCCTGTTGCGGTATTCCATATTCCAGTTGTATTGGAATCAAGCGCTTGGTTGCCGTTGGCTGTATTGTAACTGCCAGATGTATTGCTTTGCAACGCATAACCGCCCACTGCTGTATTGTACAAACCGGTATTTATAAAGCCGGCGTTTAGTCCTAAAAAAATTTGACCATCTGTTTGTACCGTTCCCGCATTGGTGTTATTAACCCGAAAATTCAGAGGTTTGTTATCTGTAGTGCCGATAAAATTTGTGGCTGGGTTAGAGCCTGCATTGCCTGTGAGTGACCAGCCTTTTGCTTGGGGTGTTACGGCTGTCCATGCAGTGCCACTATAATAATAGAAACCGGGTGTGCTGTTTGTTTGATAGATTAATAGTCCGGTTGCAGGAGCAGCAATGGCATCACGTTGTGTTTTTGTCATGCGGGGTGCAAGCATGCCTTTGCTGGTGGAATTTATTTCCAGCAGGGAAGATGCATTGGGCGTGGTAGTGCCGATACCAGCTGCACCAGTTGATGGAAATGTATTTTGGGCATTTATATCTTCGCAAACCAATGAAAAAAGCAATGCGTTTAATAGAAGCAAAATAATCGTTTTCATAA